>JAJQGF010000312.1 GCA_021200695.1 Lachnospiraceae bacterium | reverse complement strand
GGGCACACTGACCAATATCACTGCAGATACCACCGTATATGCGCAGTATCAGGAGGGATATCTTCTCCGCTATTATTACTATGATGATGATGGAGAAAAGACGCTGTATTACTCAATTTATGTTGAGGACGGCGGCTCGGGTCCCGTACTTGGCGCACCTGTGACAAAGACAGGATATACCTTTACCGGCTGGCTTCCTTCGACTTCAAATATTACGGAGCCGACCGATACCTATGCGCAGTATGTTGCAGACGGGACAACGGGTATACATACGGTAAATTATTATACCTATGACGGAACTCTTTATGATTCCTATGAGGTTGTGGATGGAGGCAATGCGCCAAACATTTCCGGGCCGAGCAGGGATGGATATACCTTCAGCGGCTGGGTACCTTCACTCACAAATGTCACTGCTGACAGAGATGTTGTAGCGTCGTATACTGCTAACAGCAGTGATGATTCGGACAGCAGCAGTGATTCGGACCGCGCCCGCCCTGCTGGACGCAGCAGCGGTTCGGACAGCGACAACAGTTCAGGAAGCAGCAGTGATTCGGACAGCAGCGACAGCTCAGGAAGCAGCAGTAGTGATTCGGACAGCAGCTCAAGTACGGACGTAACCTACTACACCCTTACTGTAAATAACGGAAGTGGTTCAGGAAGCTATATTGCGGGCTCACAGCCTATAATTGTAGCTGATGACCCTGCAAGCGGTCAGGAGTTCAGCAATTGGAGCATATCTCCCTCGGATACTGCTATTGCAAGCACTGTATTGTCTGCGACTGTTATAACAATGCCTGAGTCAAATGTAACGGTGACGGCAAATTATAAGGCATCAACCAGCACAAGCAGCGGAAGCGGAACCACCGGAAGCAGTAATTCATCCAGACTGCCGACGACTACAGGCAGTGTTCAGAGCAGTGGTACGACTGTGGTTATAGATAAAAACGGGCTTTCAAATACAGGTGTTGTGTCTGCCACGGTTAATGGCTCATCAGATAATTTTGTTATTAAGATAACTGACAGCAGCACCGCGTCTGAATCAGTTGTAAAGGCATTGATGTCAGAATATGGGGATTTAACTGATATAAAGTATTTCCCAATGGATATCAGTCTTTATGATTCAACCGGACAGACCAAGATTACTGATACTACCGGTCTTTCAATTACAATTACGCTGCCGCTTCCGGATTCCCTGCAGCAGTATGCAGGCAACAACAAGGTTGCCGGCGCTGTAAATGATAAGCTTGATAAGCTTACGCCGAAATTTACTACCATTTCCGGTGTGCCATGTATTACGTTTACTGCGGAGCATTTCTCGCCGTATGTAATCTATGTTGATACAACAAACCTTACAGCCGGTTCGACTGTGGACAGTACACCAAAGACGGGCGACGGAATCCATCCGAAGTGGTTTTTGTCGGCAGGGCTTGCATGTATTTCAATAGTTCTCTTTATGAAGAAGGATAAGAAGCCTGTAAAGAAAAGTCCGGTAAGAAGCTGAAATGTATAATGAATGGCGCATTTTGTTAAATTGAGGGTAGTCTATGAGAAAAAATAAAAAGCTGTTAGGAGTATTCCTGATAATCGTTGCGTTGATTATCATGCAGCTTCCCAAATCGGAGGCGGATGCTGCTGCATCTGCTTCCGATTTTGAGATTGAGGGGACGGTTCTTGTAAAGTATACGGGAACCTCGCAGGAGGTAACCGTTCCGGATACGGTTTATACCATTGGAGAGGCTGCGTTTGAAGACAATTTGAATATCCGCAAGGTTACATTGCCGGATACGGTGAAAAAGATAGAGGCATATGCCTTCTGGGGCTGCGACAATCTTGAGACAGTCTCTCTCGGTAAGGGGCTTACGAGTGTCGACGATTATGCCTTTGCAAACTGTAAGGGCTTAAAGACTATGACAATACCGGATAACATAAGCAGTATAGGCATAGGTGCATTTGCGGACTGTGTAAACCTTACCGATATTACTATTCCAATTGAGGTAACCTATATCCATGAGACCGCATTTGACGGCTGTGCGCATGTTGTTATTCATTGTCAGACCGGAAGCTATGCCGACCAATATGCCCAGAGCCTCTATGAGAGGCAGAAGGAAATGCCTGAATACGAGGATGTGTCAGATTATCAGTCTGACAGCACAGATACGGTTATTCCGGCGGAAGAGTCTGATACCGGTGCCTCGGATGAGCAGAGTGCGGAGGAGGTTACAGGAAGTGTAATAGGATATACAAGCGTTGTGGCAAATCAGGCGGTTGTATTTATAGACAGCGCGAGCCCTTCGGTAATAGCAGGAGACTCCGGCTCTAAACAGCCGCAAGCTTCTGAAGGTGATGAAAGTATTTCCGTTACCGGGAAAAGCACGTATGTTAAGTATACAATTATAGATGAAAAGATTATAGCAGACCAGGCTTATTACTGCAGTGATAAGCTGACAAATGTGTCAATTCCGTCCGGAATAGAAGAAATAGGTGAATTTTCTTATGCGAGAAGCTCAATATCGCAGCTTGTAGTTCCGGAGGGAGTTGAGGCAATACGCTATGGCGCATTTTACCACTGTGATAATCTTGAAAGTGTATTGCTTCCGTCCACACTGACATGCGTGGAGCCTAAGGCATTTGTGCATTCCGCATGGGTAGAGAATTTCCTCGACGGAGTTACGGGGGACAGTGATTTTCTCATAAGCGGAGGTACTCTTGTGGCTTATCGCGGAAGCGGCTCTGAGGTGGTTATACCTGAGGGGGTATCGCTTATTGCGGGAGAGGCATTTGAAGGACATGATGAGATAGAAGCTCTTGTTTTGCCGGATAGTCTTAAGGTGGTAGGAGAAGGGGCTTTTGAGAATTGTTCAAAGCTTTCCTTCGTGGAGTTTGGAGATAATATTGAAGCTGTAAAGGATAGAGCATTTTCCGGCTGCGCGCTTACTCTGGTGACAATTCCGGATTCTTTAAAAGCCTTGGGTCTGGGAGCCTTTGATGATGATGCAGTGGTTAACTATGAGGGTGATGAGCCGGAGATTACTCATGAGCTGTCTGCAGAGAGGCTTTCAAACGAGAGCTATAGGATGCCGTCTGACGACGGCTCTCCTGCGGGCGTGACAGTGTTGGGGTATTCAGGCATATCTGCAAGGCTTGAGGGTGCAGCAAGAGGCTATGTTTTAACTGTATCGGACAATAGTGACGGCTCAGAGCTCAGGAAGGCTTATCTGAGAAGCACCGGGACAGAATTTCCACAGGATGGACTTCTGCTTGAAATGACTCTTACGGACAGCAGTGATATAAATATTACAAAGCTTGGAAAGCAGCTGCTTTATGTGACGATACCACTGCCGGATGAGTATGCCGGCAGCAATGTGGCGGTTGTGACATGTGACCGCAACGGACAGCTTGAGTCGGTGAATGCACAGCGCATTGAGGTGGACGGAGAGGATTATGTGCGTATCAGTATGTCACATTTGTCCCTCTTTGGCATATTTACCGATGGAACGGTGCTTGACAGCAGGAGTGTGATTGAGGAGTCAACTGATTTTATAAGCATGGGTAAGGCTTATGGGGATAATGATACGAATGGAATTAGCGGTGTCGCGGATTATTTCCTAGTATTGAAGCTTAAGTGGATTTTAGGCGGCATACTTTTAATTTCAGGTATAATATGTATTTTTCACACAACCAAATATATCTGAGTTTCCCTGACTTGTGGAGTATCAAATGACTTTTTCCCGGCATAGTATAATTTAAGAAATTATGCCGGGTTATTTTTATGGACAGAGTCAGGAAGCAGATTGGAGTTCCTTTGCTTGCGGGGACAGACAGATTAAAGTATACAGGCAGAGGGATTACGGCGGCGGTTCTTGATACAGGAGTTGGGGAGCATCCTGACCTCTCGGGCAGAATAATCGGCTTCAGGGATTTTGTGAACGGCAGACAGCGTGCTTATGACGACAGCGGACACGGAACGCATGTATGCGGAATTATAGGCGGAAATGGTATTACCTCCGGAGGCAGGTATCAGGGAATTGCCCCGGAGGCCACTTTTATTATTGGGAAGGTATTGGATAAGGAGGGTGAGGGCAGCGCAGATAATATGCTCAAAGGACTTGAATGGATTCTTGGTATCAGAGAGAAATATCATATAAGAGTGCTTAATATCTCTGTCGGAATAAACAATATACGAAACAAAGAAAAGGAGCTTAAGCTTCGCGAGTTAATGGAGCTTTTGTGGGAATGCGGGGTTATTGTTGTGTGTGCCGCAGGCAACAGCGGGCCGGCGGGAGGTTCAATATCCTCGATTGCAAAGAGCAGGAGGCTTATAACTGTTGGCTGCCATGACGGAGATTACTACAGGGATATGCCGGGATGCTGTGAGAAATATTC
>JAJQGF010000264.1 GCA_021200695.1 Lachnospiraceae bacterium | reverse complement strand
CTATATAAACTATTGACTTATGCTGCATATCATGTTTACTATAATAGACGAAAAACAGAACAGTTATTTAAGGAGGATTATTATGCCGGATTTTGATGATGCAGTACTTAAATGCTTCCTTGACAACCAATTACAGCTTTTTCCCGAACCGGTGGCGGACACTCTGGATGAAGCAAAGGATTTTCTTGAGGAGTACATGGCAGTGGTAGTGGCTTCTGTTGATGAGGTCATTGAGTATTTTGAGGATGAAGGAATTGATATGGAAGGCGCCGTGGATGACGACATTCTTGAGGCGGATGAAGTGTTTGATGTTGGAGACGGACGGTATCTTATTGTAGAAGGCTGATTTTAAAAGACTGTATAAATACATAAAGCCCTGTGCGGAATCCGGGTTTATCCCTGGCTCCACACGGGGCTTTTGATTTGTTCCTTTATTGGTAATGCTTATTCATCATCGTCATAGTCGTCACTGTCATCGTCTCCGGGAAGTGTTATTCCGTTTTGGTTCATTTCCCACTGCTGCTGATTGAGCACTGTCTCGTAATCAGGATTTGCAAAGAAGGACGCATCATGCTGACAATGCGAGCTTGTCACGGGAGTGGTTACTGTAGTGGTCCCGTCTGCATTTTCCGTTATTACGGTTGAACCGTCTATAAGAGCCTCGTCCTCAGCGAGAGGGAAGGTTCCCGTGCCGTAATATGCGAAGGGACACTCGGCGCTTGCAGGCATATTGTCATATGCGCATATATATCCTTCATAATGTATATCGCAGCTCTCGGTAGGTTCGGTTCCCTCCTCAAAGTATTCCAGTCTTGTGTGACCGTCGCACAGACCCGGAACAGGCAGCTTCCCGGACTGAGTACATATCTCCACCTGAACTATACCTGAAGGAGTCGGAAACTGTGTGTTGGGAAGATTTTCATGTATGCGTTTCATAACAGCCTTCCACATTGTCTTGGAAATGTTGCTCTCGTTATTTGACGATGAGGTACTAAGAGAAACATTATTGTCATATCCTGTCCAGACAGTCGCGGTATAGTAAGGAGTATAGCCGGCAAACCATACATCGTGATAGTCCGTTGACGTACCGGTTTTGCCTGCGATTGCCATTCCGTCAAACCTTGCCCTTGTACCGGTGCCTGTTGTGACAACATCCACCATCGCATCAGTAAGCAGGAAGGCGGTGGTTTCCTTTATAACACGTCTTGATTCAGGCTCGGTATTGTCAAGAATTACATTTCCGTCAGAGTCGGTGACTCTGGTGTATAGCTTTGGCTCAATATAAACCCCCTGATTGGCAATCGCGGCATATGCGGCATTCAGCTCATATGGAGATACACCATAGGTAAGACCGCCCAATGCAAGAGTCTGGTTTACATCCGTATAGTTCCGGCCATTTATGACAACGCCATCTGTAAGTGTGGTAAATCCGAAATTCAACAGGTAATCATATCCAAGCTGTGGAGTTATTACCGTCTGATTCTTTACGGCAATGATATTAAGAGAGTCTCTTATTGCATCTCTTATTGACTGTATTCCGCGATAGCCTGTAGTGTACCAGTTGTTTACAGGTGTGCCGTCCGAATAGTTAAAGGGAGCGTCATTATACACGGTGGCAAGAGTCTTTCCCGCACTGTCAAGAGCTGGTGCAAATGAGGAGAGCACCTTGAAGGTTGAGCCGGGCGAGCGCAGGGCATCGGTGGCTCTGTTTAGCGTACGGCGTCCCTCCTTTGTGCCGCGGCCGCCTACCATAGCGACTACATATCCTGTGCTCTGGTCCTCCACGACCATTGCAACCTGAGGCTGTGCGGTCATGGATATTGTCTCCTCATAATTTTCATAGTCCGCGTCAAGACCAAGCTCTGCCAGCATGGCACTGCGGTAGGTTTCTATTGCTTCGTAGGCGTCGTCCTGCGAGGAAAAGATGAGATTAAAGCTCTTGTCACTGTTTGCCTTGAACCATGTCGTCATATTTTCCTTGCTGTAATTGTGCTTCTCGTCGGAGGAGTCCGTAATGGTGAGAGCATACGACAGATACCATTTTGTAAGAGGATTATAATTTTCCTCATTTGCAAATTCCTCATCCAATATCTTCTGAATCGTAGGGTCCATGGTGGATTCTATCCGCAGTCCGCCTGAGGTCATGAGATTTTCAGCCATTGTTTCATTGTATCCGGCTTCAATCAAATCCTCTTTAACCTGCTCGTATACGGCATCAGAGAAGTATGAGCCTGAGGTGGTGTCAGTTTCCTGAAGCTGTGTGTCGTAGAGACCAATGCGGTTGTATACATCCTCCGTGTCGGCTATTGCTTCGTCGTATTCTGCCTGAGTAATGAAGCCAAGCTCGAGCATGTTGTCAAGACATGTTTTGCGCCTTTTTTGGTTGTGCTCCGGATAACGGAGAGGATTATAATAAGAAGGATTCTGCGTTATGCTCGCTATGACTGCACATTCCGACAGCGTAAGGTCAGAACAGGATTTGCCGAAATAGCGCTGCGACGCAGCCTCGACACCAAGAGTATTCTGCCCGAGGTTTATGGCGTTCATGTAATTTATAAGTATTTCATCCTTGGTATAATATTTGCTTATCTCCAGAGCCAGATATTGTTCCTGAATCTTACGCTTGATTTTTTTAATTATGTTGTCTCCCTCGGAGGTCCAGCTTGTAAAGACTGTGTTTTTAAGGAGCTGCTGTGTTATGGTGCTCGCACCCTGAGTCTCCTCGCCGCCGGTCTTTATAAACTGATATGCTGCACGCAGCATTGCTTTTATGTCCACACCGTTATGCTGATAAAAGCGCTCGTCCTCTATAGCGACGAATGCCTGTCCCAGATACTTCGGGACCTGCTCCATCGTGACCTGTATACGGTTGGAGTTAGAGCTGACATATTGGTCAAGCTCGTTTCCTTCACAGTCGTATACTATGGTTGCCTCACCGGAGGCAACAACATCACTGAGGCGTATGGTGGGAGTTGAGGAAAGTATTCCCATAAAGGCACCTATTCCTGCAGCCACACCGCATATTCCTGCACCTATAATGGCAACAAGCGCAAGCTTAACACATGTGAGTATAAATTTTCTTGCCCATTTTGATGATTTTGAATTAAGAGCCCGCTGCTTTGCCCGGACGCCTTTTTTGCTGTAATTCATGTAAATCGCCTTTCTGAAGAGTCGTCGGTTCTGTATAATCAAGCCCATTATACCAAATTATGTTATGTAAATAAAGTTTTATTTCTTATTTAATAATTGTTTCACATTTTTTTGCATTTATGCTACACTTTAAAATGGGTTTTCTTCAAGGATGTAATTTTCAGACAGATAATTGCGAAATGTTGAGGTTTGTAATGGACTCATATAAGGTACTCCTTTCCGGCGGCGTCGGGGAGATAGTTGAAAAAAAATCGCGTTTTATAGCAACCGTGCGCAAATGCGGTACAGAGGCTGAGGCTGCTGCATTCATAGATGAGATGAAGAAAAAATATTGGGATGCCTCCCATAACTGCTCGGCATTTGTAATAGGGGGAGAGGGAGGATTTACCAGATGCAGCGACGACGGAGAGCCTGCGGGAACTGCGGGGAGACCTATGCTCGAGGTATTGCTGGGTGAAGGTATACGCGATGCGGCGGTAGTTGTTACAAGATATTTTGGAGGGACGCTGCTTGGAACAGGAGGTCTTGTAAGAGCATACGGACAGGCTGTAAAGGCAGGGCTTGCCGCATGCACCACAGGAACCATGAGAAGAGGCTGGGAGCTTGTCATAACTACCGATTACAACAATATCGGAAGGGTGCTTTATACGCTCAGCCGGGAGAATATTGCACCGATTGAAAGCAATTATGCCGAAAGTGTAACGCTTAGGGCTGTAATTCCCTGTGAAAATTCGGAGACCCTTATAGACGGGCTTGTTGGCGCTGCAAGGGGAAGAATTAAAATAGAAAAGATAAAAGATTTATATTATGTACAAAATAATTAGAGCAGCTCAGGCGGTATATAATTTCACAACCGCAGATGCCGCAGAACGGAGGTAAGACATGGAGGATGTAAAAGAGCTTGAGGAGTTGACAGACCTTTTGAGAACAAAGCAATACACTAAGCTGCGTCAGTATCTGGCTGAGCTTAATGATGCGGATATAGCTGACCTTATGAATGAGCTTGAGGAGGAGGAGCTGCTCAAGGTGTTCAGAATACTGCCAAAGGACCTTGCCGCGGACGTATTTTCATATCTCGATGTGGATTACCAGCAGAAAATTATAACCTCTCTTTCAGATAAGGACGCTGCCGGGATTATAGACAACCTGATGGCCGACGATGCAGCAGACCTCCTTGAGGAGATGCCGGCCAATATAGTAAAGAAGCTTCTGGCTAATGCAAGTCCCGATACC
>JAJQGF010000118.1 GCA_021200695.1 Lachnospiraceae bacterium | reverse complement strand
GACAAAGACATATGTCAACTCGCAATACTAACTGATGTAATTTATTTTTTTGTGCATTTTGTCTAAATTCTAAATATAATATTTCTTTTTTTTACGGTTTTATACATGATTATTCATATAATATAAAAATATTAATTTATCTCTCATCTATCGGAATATAACCTACATGCTTACCCACGTACTTATATGCAGGGCGGATAATCTTGCCCGCATTCAATATTTCCTCAAGACGGTGCGCACTCCAGCCCGGTATTCTGGCAATGGCAAATATAGGAGTAAACAGCTCCTCAGGTATTCCAAGCATCGTATATACAAAGCCGCTGTAGAAGTCCACGTTTGCACATACATTTTTGGCAAGCTGTCTCTTTTCCATTATAAGCTTTCCTGCAAGCTTCTCCACTCTGTTATACAGCTCAAACTCATCAGACATGCCCTTCTCACGCGCAAGCTTTTCCGCAAACTCCTTAAGTATAACCTCTCTCGGGTCGGAAAGTGTATACACCGCATGCCCCATTCCGTATATGAGTCCTGATTTGTCAAATACCTCTTTGTTAAGCAGCTTCAGGAGATATGCCGCTATCTCCTCATCATCCTCCCAATTGTTCAGATGTGCCTTGATATCGGCAAACATATTCTGTACCTTAAGATTGGCTCCGCCGTGTCTTGGTCCCTTCAATGAGCCTATGGATGCCGCCATTGCAGAATATGTATCCGTTCCTGACGAGGTGACAACATGGGTTGTAAATGTAGAATTATTTCCCCCGCCATGCTCTGCATGCAGTATAAGCGCTATATCAAGCACCTTAGCCTCAAGCTCTGTATAATGTCCGTCCGGTCTCAGCATCTGCAGTATATTTTCAGCCAATGACAGACCCTTTATGGGATTGCGTATCATAAGCGACTCGTCCCTGCGGAAATGCCTGTATGAGCAGTACGAATACACTGCAATAAGCGGAAGCTTATTTATCAGCTCTAATGACTGCCGGAGAACATTTTCAGCGGAAAATTCATCCGGATTGTCGTCATATGTATAAAGAGTAAGGACACACCTCTGCATTGCATTCATAATATTTGAGTTCGATGCCTTCATAACCACATCTCTTACGAAACGCCCGCCAAGCTCCTGAAGCCCGAACATAACATTGAGAAAGTGCTCCAGCTCCGAGCTGCTGGGAAGCTTTCCGAATAAAAGCAGATACACGGTTTCCTCAAAGCCATATCTGACACTGTTCAGACCGCTCACTATATCCTTTACATTTACGCCCTGATAATACAGTTCGCCATCCGAAGGAACCTTCCTTCCGTTTATAAGCTTGTACGCACAGACATCCGAAATTTCAGTAAGCCCCGTAAGAACACCCTTTCCCGACGCATCCCTGAGACCTCTTTTAACATCATATTCAATATAAAGATTCTGGTCTATACGGTGATTTTTCTGCAGCTCCTGCTGGAGCACCTCCATATCCCCTTTA
The DNA here is from genome assembly GCA_021200695.1 of Lachnospiraceae bacterium. GTDB lineage: Bacteria > Bacillota > Clostridia > Lachnospirales > Lachnospiraceae > Acetatifactor. The sequence goes on along the minus strand of JAJQGF010000118.1, from coordinate 2,919 downwards.
AGTGAGCCAAGCTCATCAAGTCCCGGCATCTCATTTACATTTTCGCTCATATTAAAGTGCACCTCCGTCCTCTCTAAACTCTTCATGCAACCAACCGCTTACACCCGATTGTATAAAAAAATTCACATTAAACCAAAAGAGATTGCGGAATAACCACAACCTCTCTGCTGATAGTTATTATATTATTATTCGTCCGTAAATTTGTCAATAGTAAAATTTCTCGAATTTTCACAACAGACTTGAGTTTCCGCCGTTTTTCTTGCTCTATATATGGTTTTATTTCTAATTTCTTGTTGTCTGCCAATGTTTTGCCACCACTGTAACCTGCCGAACACATTCCATATTGCTGATGGTAACTTGATGTCGCAGTTAAAGGCTAATTTAAGAGGAACCTCGTTAATAAGTGGATTTATCCGATTTTCATTTGGCTTCTTAGCTTCTCTATCAAGAGACTCCAAATACAAATTCATCTTGCTCTTTTTCTTTGTAACAAATTGACAAATCCTTTATCACATGTTAACTTGTGGATGCCAATGCTTTTTAAGAGTATAAAGCTTAGAAGCGCCTGCATGGAGGTGAATTGATGCGAAAAGAAACAAAAGATTTTTGCTTTGTAGTAGCAGGTAAAAAAGGAAAATTGGTTCTGCATAAAATCAGTTCTTCCGATGTGGAGAAAAGATGTGTACAGCGATGGGAGAAAGAGCTTGACGAGCTTTGTATCAGTCAATCCGAGCTTGGGGCGGCTATTGGAAAAAGTCAGAAAACAGTCAGCCGATATATGAACGGTGAGACATTCCCTGACAGTGAAACGGCTGACAGACTTGATAAATTTATAATTGAGAAATCGTATATTGACGATTTCAGACACATTAAATCGGATGTCTTTGCCGACCTTCTTATGCGTCTTATGGATGAATTTAAGGGTGAGATTACACAGGAAAAGCTTGCCCGAAAGATTGGAAAACATCAAAAAGATATCAGCAATCTTATTTATCAAAAAACAAAAGCATCCACAAGAACGCAGCTTGATATTCTGAGAGCTTTTGAGAAACTTTGTGACTGTAACGGCGCTGCTTCCAGCAGACATTGGGGAGTATCAGTCATAATTGAAAGATATCTTTATAACAAGGGAATCCCTGAGGTTTTAGAAAAACGATTGTTTGGCGTAAGTATGCCTTATGGAAGCTTTATACAATACTTCCTCACACTCAATATGAAAATGCAGACGCTGGTTCACGATTATTTTGATGCGTTTCATGACAACTTAAAGCAGGCTTCTCCGGGTATCTCCTTTGATTTTACACAGTTATCACATGGAATCATGCTGTTTCGGCAGCTTTCGGAGGATAATAAGGAAAATGCGTTCGCCATGTTACAGGCGGAATCTGTTATCGGTTTTCCGAAAAATGACCATGAATATGCTTTTTTTAAGAAAATAACAGCCTACCGCCATGTAATAGCCGAAATTGGTGAATCGGATTATATAAATACCGATTTTGATAAAAACAGCAAACTATCAACTGTGTATATCACAGAGCTTGAAGGCTTTGTGAACCTTTGTGAAGCGGACGAGGCACAGCTTATAAGGGAGGTCAGCTTTAAGCTTTCCCTGACGCAGCAGGAGTGGTATTTTTGGTCACTCATGCTTGTATATGAATTCAACGGCAACAACATATCCTCATTATGCGGGCAGCTGTCTGAAATGATAAGCACACAAAATGACTAAAAATGGTATCGTTCATCTATACCGCGCGTCGTATGGTATTTGACTTTTTTCTATGCTAAAATCAATGCATAACAATGAAACGACACATTCGATTTCTTTGCGTAAACAGGAGGAAGAACAATGCTTGCGACTAAAATCAACTTAAAAAACTGTGTTTGCCGTAAATGCCATAAAGCATTTCAAAATAATACCGAGATTATTCATACTGTACGGGAATTAAATCATAATTACTGCTTTGACTGCGAAGGCAATGCGTTTATTAATTCCGTACGTGAAAATAACAGCGCAAAGTATGTATTATATTACGCTGAAAACGGCATTGGAAAATTAGATGTCGACTGTGATTCATTTGATATGCTTCCATGCGGAATTTACGAGTTGAAATTAAATGAAGTGAAAAAAAACCGCAGCTTTATTGTTCAGTCAGTATTAGGCGAGGAAGAGAAATTATCAGATTTTTTAAAACAAAGCGATTCCGGAAATTATATTCTGGAAAAACAGAATTTTGGTTCATGCCTGTTTTTTCCTGAGTATCAGGTTTTGGATACATATGATTTTTACGATAACAGAAGCAGCTATAAATCTGTATCCCGCATCTTTCAGACATGGATAAAAAAGGATGAATACGGTTATGTATTTACCCCATGTAAAATTATCGGAATCGCATCCAAATCAATGTGCCACTATGAAAGCCAAATCTGTAAGGAAAGGCGAATACGATTTTTTGATGTAAAAACGATTGAAGATATTGAAAAAATGTATGCAGACAATGAATCGGTAAGATATTTGTCTGCCGCGCTTAAGTCGCTGACACCTGCCGTCATGCTCGACTATTGTCAAAAAAGAATACAGGGTCAGGGCATCCAGCTGAAAAAAGCTGTATATAAGGTTTACAAATACATGCAGGCTGTTGCGGCGGGTCAGCCATTTCAGGCGGAAAACTGGCTGCTAACATCTCCGAGTGGAACTGGAAAAACAGAGTTTTACCGGACAATCAGGGACCTGTTCAGACAATATAACATCCCGATTCCTGTCGTCCAGATTGACTTAAGCCAGATAACAGAGACCGGCTATAAAGGCGCAAATGTGTCCACAATACCGCAAAGAATACTGTCTGAAAAAAAAGGTTCGTCAGGTATTGGCATCTGCTTTCTTGACGAAGCAGATAAAAAATGCATTCCAAGCTATGGAAG
>JAJQGF010000232.1 GCA_021200695.1 Lachnospiraceae bacterium | reverse complement strand
GGAAAAGTGTGACGCAGAGCTTGTAAAGCTTCTCAGGGCTCTTAAAAAAGGCGATGCTGTGACAGCAGATTCATATGAAATTAAGGAGGGCGAGACCTCGCCTCCTAAGCGCTATACCTCAGGAAGCATAATACTTACGATGGAAAATGCCGGACAATTCATAGAGGATGAGGAGCTTCGTGCGCAGATAAAGGGAAGCGGCATAGGTACAAGCGCTACAAGGGCTGAAATATTAAAAAAGCTTGTAAATATTGAATATCTTAATCTTAACAAGAAGACTCAGGCTATAAAGCCGACGCTTATGGGGGAGATGATATACGATGTGGTCGGAAGCTCTATAAAGCCGCTGCTTGACCCCGCGCTTACCGCAAGCTGGGAAAAGGGGCTTACTATGGTGGCTGAGGGGGTTATAACATCTGAGGAATATATGAAAAAGCTTGATGATTTTGTTACCCGACGCACTAATATGGTAAAACAGTTAAATAATCAGAGCGCGCTGTTCGGGATGTTCAGGAATGCGGAGGCAAATTATAAAAAATAGAGCTGCTTTAAATTGGAGGATATTATGTTTGAAATAACAATTAACGATTTATATGACTTAAATGAGACGATTGCGGCGGAGCTGTTTGACGGGTTTGTTTATCCGTGGGAGGTGCTGCCGGCGATACATGATTTTATACTTGAGCTTGGCAGAACGCTGCCGGAGGATAAATTTAAGAAAATCGGCGACGATATCTGGATTGCACATAATGCTGAGGTATCTGAGAGCGCATGCCTTAACGGACCGCTTATAATAGACGAGGAGGCACAGATACGTCACTGCGCGTTTATCCGTGGAAATGCAATAGTCGGCAGAGGCGCTGTAGTCGGAAATTCCACCGAGCTTAAGAATGCAGTGCTTTTTAACAGGGTACAGGTACCGCATTACAATTATGTAGGCGACAGTATTCTCGGCTTTAAGGCTCATATGGGGGCCGGCTCCATAACCTCCAATGTCAAGAGTGATAAATCCCTAATAGTAATAAAGGCTGATAAGGTAAGCTTTGAGACAGGACTTAAAAAGATGGGCGCAATGCTTGGAGATTGTGTCGAGGTAGGGTGTAACAGCGTACTTAATCCGGGTACAATAATAGGCAGAGGCAGCAATATATATCCAACCTCATGTGTGAGAGGTATAATTCCCGCAGGACATATTTTTAAAAACGCGCAGAATATTGTTAAAAAACAATAAGGCCGAAATATTTACAGAACGGTTTTTATAACTACTATTTTATTGACTAAAACAGTAAAATGTTGTAATATTTTTTCTATGTGGTGCAATGCTTTAAACATTTAAAGCCCTGATGCGCCGCAAAGGAGGGAAAATATATATGAAAAAGAAATTATTATCTGTAGTTCTTGTTGCGGCTATGGCGGCAAGCGTTCTTGCAGGCTGCGGTGAGCAGGAGAAAACCTACAACATCGGAATCTGTCAGCTTGTAGAGCATGCAGCGCTGGATGCGGCAACTCAGGGCTTCGAGGATGCGCTTACTGAGAAGCTTGGCGACAAGGTAACCTTTAACTTCCAGAATGCACAGGGAGAGGCTACCACAAGTGCGACAATCTGCAACGGCTTTGTCTCAGATGGCGTGGACCTTATTCTTGCAAATGCAACATCACCGCTTCAGGCGGCAGCGGCAGCTACCACAAGTATTCCGATTCTCGGAACCTCTGTTACGGATTATGCCACCGCTCTTGAAATAAGCGATTGGGCAGGCTCCACCGGCAGAAATATCTCAGGTACATCGGATCTTGCTCCCATTGAAGAGCAGGAAAAGATGCTTCTTGAACTCTTCCCTGAGGTAAAGCAGGTAGGCATTCTTTATTGCTCTGCAGAGGCAAATTCTTTATATCAGGTACAGCTTTTCGGAGAGGCGCTTGATGCGGACGGAATTGCTCATAAGGAATACGCGATAGCTGATACAAACGAGGTTCAGTCAGTAACCACTGCAGCCATTGAAGAGTGTGATGTTCTTTACATACCGACTGACAATACGCTCGCATCAGTAACCGAGACGGTCTACAATATTGTTGTTCCTGCCGGGATTCCTGTAATTGCCGGCGAGGAGGGCATATGCGGAGGATGCGGTGTCGCAACTCTTTCTATCAGCTACTATGATTTGGGATATGCTACCGGCGAGATGGCTTATGAGATTCTGGTAGAGGGCGCTGATATAAGTACAATGGATGTACGTTATGCACCTGAGGTTACAAAGGAATACAATGCCACGATATGCGAGGAGCTTGGAATTACCGTTCCTGACGACTATGTGGCAATAGCGACAGAAGAATAAACAAATTCATTTAATATCGTTTATCAACAGGGATGGCGTAGATTGCGGCATCCCTATATTAAAATTAAGGATACATAAATCAGGAGGAGTTAAAATGCAGTATATTATGTCCTTGAATCCCATGTCGTTATTCAGAGCGCTGCCTGGTTCGATTGCGCAGGGAATGATATGGGGGATTATGGCTCTGGGAGTATATATTACCTTCAGGCTGCTTGATTTTGCAGATTTGACCGTTGACGGCTCCATTGCCACCGGCGCGGCTGTCTCCGTAATGCTTATCCGCGCAGGGGTATCCCCTGTTCTTTCCCTGCCCGCGGCATTTCTTGCAGGTATGCTTGCCGGGCTTGTGACCGGTCTGCTGAATACATGTCTGGGTATTCCCGGAATACTTGCGAGCATTTTGACACAGATATCACTATATTCAATAAATCTTAATATTATGGGCAAATCAAACCAGCCGGTGAGCGTTGACAACTATCCGCTGGTGGTATCTTTGAGATATGTAACAGACAATTCAAAAAGCCGTGCAATTTTCTTTGCCGCTATGATTGTATTTCTGATAGCTCTTGTAGCGGTGCTGTATTGGTACTTTGGCACTGAACAGGGACATGCTATCCGCGCCACAGGCTGCAATGGAAATATGGCAAGGGCACAGGGTATAAATACGAGCTTTATAAAGGTGCTGGCGCTTATGATATCAAACGGTCTTGTGGGACTGTGCGGCGGAATGTATGCACAGTTTCAGGGAGCCTCAGATGTAAATATGGGAAGGGGCGCCATAGTAATTGGCCTTGCTGCGGTCATAATAGGAGAGGTGCTGTTTGGAAAATTTGTCTCAAAGCGCAGGCTTGCCTTTGCCTTTACACTTATATCGGTAATCCTCGGCGCTGTTATTTACTATATGGTATATCAGTTTGTGCTTTGGCTTAAAATGCCATCTGAGGACATGAAGCTTTTTTCGGCTATCGTGGTTGCTATATTCCTTGCAATTCCTTACCTTAAGGAGAAGCGGAGTCTTAAGAAGGGGGTGGCAAAATAATGTCTGAAGAAACAGCTAAAAAGGTATATGCGCTTGAGATAAATGATGTTCACAAGGTATTTAACCGTGGAACCATCAATGAAAAAACCGCTCTTGACGGTGTAAATATTAAGCTTAATTATGGTGATTTTGTTACTATTATAGGTGGAAACGGCGCGGGAAAATCAACCACGCTCAATGCCATCGCAGGGGTGTGGCCTGTTGATTATGGCAGAATTATAATTGACGGGAACGATATTACAGGGCTTCCTGAGCATAAAAGGGCGGCATATCTTGGACGTGTATTTCAGGACCCTATGACAGGTACTGCGGCTACTATGGATATTGAAGAAAATATGGCAATAGCATACAGACGTGGACAGAGACGTACACTTAGATGGGGAATATCAAAAGCGGAGAGAGAGCTGTTCAGAGAAAAGCTCGGTACTCTTGGCCTGGGACTTGAGGACAGGATGACAAGTAAGGTCGGACTTCTCTCCGGAGGTCAGAGGCAGGCAATTACCCTACTTATGGCTTCGCTCAGACAGCCCAAGCTGCTTTTGCTTGATGAGCATACAGCGGCGCTTGACCCTAAAACAGCAGCTAAGGTGCTTGAGATAAGCGATAAAATTATTTCGGAAAATAATTTGACGGCAATGATGGTTACACATAATATGAAGGACGCTATTGCTCACGGCAACCGCCTTGTAATGATGCATGAGGGAAAAGTGATATATGATGTGTCGGGAGAGGAAAAGAAAAACCTTCATGTAAAGGACCTCCTTGCTAAATTTGAGGAGGCAAGCGGAGGGGAATTTGCAAATGACCGTATGATACTTGCATGATTATTTTATACCAATTATTTACAAAACCCCCTAGATTTTTTCTCCGGTTTGTGAGAGAATGTATACGATGATTATGATATTATTTTATCAATAGTATTGTAAGTGACAGAATTGAAAGGATATTTCACTTGATTTATACAAAGGAATTTAAAGAATTGGCCCCGGTTCCGAAGGGCTTACAAAACGGAGTTGCCCATATG
>JAJQGF010000163.1 GCA_021200695.1 Lachnospiraceae bacterium | reverse complement strand
CTGGGAAAAGCGATTGTCCGTTCATATAAGCAGAATAATAATGCTGACCTTCTTCCTTGTAAAAAATTTCAGATGCTGCCGGGACGTGGTGTCTGCGCCGAGGTAAGTGGGAAAAAAATCCTTGCAGGCAATCTGGAAATGCTCACAGACAAAAAGATAAACGTGCCAGATGCGTTGCTTACGCAGACGGGTCAATATCTGTCGCAAGGTTGTACGATTACTTATCTTGCGGTATCCGAACAGTTCAGCGGATATGTCGTCCTGTCGGACACGGTGCGGGAGGAAAGTGCCGGTATGATTGACGCACTGAAGGATCTCAATGTACAGCCTGTACTTTTGACGGGTGACAACAAGAGAGTTGCTTCTGCCATATCTGGCCAACTTCATGTTGACGAAGTCCATGCAGAATGTTTGCCGGAAGATAAACTGAATTGGATTGATTCTTATCAAAAGAAAGGCGAGACAATCTGCATGATTGGCGATGGCGTGAATGATGCTCCTGCACTCAAAAAAGCGAATGTCGGTATTGCAATGGGCGGCATAGGCAGCGACATTGCAGTCGATGCTGCGGACATCGCTTTAGTAGATGATGAAGTAAAAGAACTTCCTCATTTGATTGCCTTGTCCAAACACATGATGACGACAATTAAGCTGAATATGACATTTTCCATGACGCTTAATTTTATCGCAATCGTTCTTGCAATCATAGGAACATTAAATCCGGTTATCGGTGCGCTGGTACATAACACCGGATCGGTTTTAGTGATTATAAATTCATCACTGTTGTTGAAATGGAGGAAAAAATAATGGTCGTTAGTATTATTGGAGCAATCATAGGAGCTCTGATCGCAGCATTTGGTTTGTACTATCTGTTTAAGGAATGGAAAGACCCTGAATCAAAAAAGATTTATGGTATCATTAGTGGCATTGGTGGAGTGATTTTTATTGCTATGTTTATAAAGTTATTGGTAGAACTAATGTAAAACACACACGGGTCATAAATGCAGTAGTGCCCATTGGAGAGATTCGGTTTCTCTGATGGGCATTATTTTTGTAATAGCGATGCTTTTCCCATTACAACAATAAAAAATTGTTAATTTTCTGTGAACTCTTTGTCTTTTTAGGGACAGAATTCACTTTACCCGTCCCCATAAGAGATATAGAAACAAATTTTTTTAACAAGTTAGGGCTGTATCCGTCCCCATCTATAAAGTAGGAGGAGGTTTCAAAACCAGACATGAGCAAGTATCGCCGTGTCTAACAAAAACTCATTTTATGTTTTTTGCAGACCGGCAACTTGTTGGGAATTGCGGGTCTCCGCTTCGCTCCGGTCCGCGCTAAGCGGACGTCCACCGGACGTCCAGCGCCCCCAAGCCCTCGCGGCAGCTTCGCTGCGGTGGCTGCATGCAGCCACAGTTTTGACCGGATTTATCCGGCCAAAGGGAAATGTTTTCATCTGAAATTTATTATTTTTCACAGAGACAACCAAACAGGGAGGAGGATTTCCCAGAGCAAAACCAAGAAAACATTTCTCAAAAAATGATGATTACCAGAGAAAAAATTATGTACGGCTGCGCTGAAACCAGCAACGCAGGGAAGGAGGAAAATGGAAGAAACGTATATTTATGAACCAACCAATCATCTATGAACAGTCTAAAAACAGCAGGAAGACGGCATGATCTTCGGGTCATCGTCCCCTGCTTAATCGAAAAGTTCCTTATCGCTGAAAACCCTGGGTTTTCGGCAGTGATGTTTGCTTTGGTTATATGGGTAGTGGCGATGCTTATAAAGGATCCAAAAGGGGTAATAAAGAAAAATGCAACTGCGGTTAAATAAAAATAGTACCTCATAGGCAGGAATGATATGCTTTATGAGGTATTTTTATGTTTTGGCCGCATTTTTATGTAGCAAAAGTGTGTCTGAATTACACATATACTTTTGACAGAGCTAGTTTTGTAAAATTGAAATAATACAATGCTTGGAATAATTTTCCATAAATCCCATTGACGTACTAGGAAATAAATGCTATTATTCAGATATGTTTTCCGGTTAACTATACAAAAATAAATTGAAAGAAATGGAGAGGAAAATGAGTAACTATAAATTTGAGACACTTCAGCTTCATGTCGGTCAGGAGGAGGCAGACCCTGCCACAGATTCAAGAGCAGTACCTATTTATCAGACAACCTCATATGTTTTCAAAAATTCGGCACATGCGGCAGCGCGCTTTGGCCTTGCAGATGCAGGGAATATATATGGACGTCTTACCAATTCAACGCAGGAGGTATTTGAGAAAAGAATAGCGGCGCTTGAGGGCGGCACAGCGGCTCTTGCCACCGCATCCGGCGCGGCGGCAGTTACATATACCATTCAGGCTTTGGCTCAGGCCGGAGACCATATCGTTGCACAGAAAACGATTTATGGCGGAAGCTACAATCTCCTTGCCCATACACTTGCACAGTTTGGCATAACAACAACCTTTGTAGACGCGCACAGACTTGATGAGGTTGAGGCGGCAATTAAGGAGAATACTAAGGCTGTCTATCTTGAGACGCTTGGCAACCCTAACAGTGATATTCCTGACATTGATGCCATTGCCGCCATTGCGCATAAGCATGGGATTCCTCTTGCTATCGATAACACCTTTGGAACCCCGTATCTGATACGTCCTATTGAACATGGTGCAGACATAGTTGTGCATTCCGCAACGAAATTCATAGGAGGCCACGGAACCACGCTTGGAGGAGTAATTGTTGACTCGGGCAGGTTTGATTGGAAAGCAAGTGGGAAATATGCCCCTATAGCAGAGCCTAATCCCAGCTATCACGGCATATCATTCGTCGACGCGGCAGGCCCGGCGGCATTTGTGACATATATCAGGGCAATACTTCTGCGTGACACCGGTGCTGCTATTTCTCCTTTTAATGCATGGCTTCTGCTTCAGGGGGTTGAGACGCTCTCGCTTCGTCTCGAGAGGCATGCGGAAAATACAAGGAGGGTTGTGGAATATCTTTCAGGTCATCCCCTTGTGGAAAAAGTAAATCACCCATCACTGCCCGGGCATCCTGACCACGCTTTATATGAGAAATACTTTCCCAATGGAGGCGCGTCAATATTTACCTTTGAAATTAAGGGAGGTCAGCAGGAGGCTCATCGGTTTATAGACAGTCTGAAGATATTCTCATTGCTTGCAAATGTGGCTGATGTAAAGAGCCTTGTCATACATCCTGCAACCACGACACATTCACAGCTTACGGAGGATGAGCTTGCAGAACAGGGAATCAGGCAGAATACTATACGCCTGTCCATTGGAACCGCGCATATAGATGATATAATTGCGGACCTTGAGCAGGCATTTAAGGCGATATAGCATGAGGAAGGGAGCGGCAGTCCTGTTATTCATAATTTTTTATTTTTAAAAGCGGAAAACGGTATCAGTTTCCGCTTTTTTATGTTAAAATATATATAATTAAATTTTAATTGCGGGGTGAATTAAACTCAGGAGGAAAATGGGAAAAAATGAATAGCAAAACGAGAAGCTTGTGTATACGTACCAAAATCCTTTTATCATCGGGAATTTTAGTGGTACTGATTTGTCTGTTTATAGGAATCAGCTCATATATGCAGATTAAGGAAAGCATGGTGCTTATGGGTGTAGAGGAGGCGGATATGGCATCCAATATAGCCATACAGATGGTTGACGGCGATTTACTTAAGGAGCTTCAGCCGGAGGATGGTGAGAGTGAGGAATATATACAGGTGTTTGAGTCTCTCAGATTGGCAAGGGATATATGCGGAATAGAGTTTCTGTATACTCTTTATACGGATGGACAGACTGTTTATTATGGCGTAGATGCGGATGAGAGCGAGGGACATGCGGAGATAGGAAGCGTATTTGAAGTCTCATATCAGGAGCTGTCCGGAGTTTTTAGCGGAGAGGAATATGTTCAGGATTATATAGACTCTACTGATAATGGCGATTTGATTTCCTGCTACAAGCCTGTTTATGACTCTGACGGTAATGTGGTGGCAGTTCTGGGAAGCGATTATAATGCAGGCACCGTTGTGGAGAGGCTTAATAATGCCCGCAACCGTATTATACTGCTTATGGCGCTCAGCCTACTGCTGGCTATGGTGGTATTGAATATTATTGTTGGAAGCCTTTCACATGCGTTAAAAACAGTTGACAGAAAGATTTATGAGCTGGTTAACAACGGCGGAGACCTGACAAAGAAGCTTGACATAAGTACCGGAGATGAGATGGAGCTTATAGCCGGACACATAAATGAGCTTTTGGAGTACATAAGGAGTATTATTATAAATATTGTCGGTGATTCCAGGTCGATTGACAGCTCCGCGGCAAGTATAGCGGATAATCTTACAAAGGCGGGAGAAATGATAGTGGACGTGTCCGCAACAATGGAGGAAATGACGGGCACAATGACAAACACCTCGGAATCTCTTAATGACATAACCTTATCCG
>JAJQGF010000251.1 GCA_021200695.1 Lachnospiraceae bacterium | reverse complement strand
GTCTTTTATAATCAATCTCTGCATAATTTAACTCAACTTTCACATATCAATCCACTGAATAAACGCTGTTTTATCTGTACTGTTGTATCCTGCTTTCCGGTAAAAATTTAATGTACTTTCTTCCTTTGAACCGGTAAGCAGCATCATTTTGTAGCAATTATCTTCCATGGCTATCTGCTTGGCATAATTCAAGCAAGCTGTCGCATATCCCTTATTTCTGTAATCTTTATGAGTTACCACATTCTCCACAAAAGCATATGGTCGCACATCTCTTGTAAGATTCGGAATAATTACGCACACGCAGGATGCTACAATCATATCATCTATTTCACAGACTATAAGATGATGGTTTATATCCTTTATAATGCTTTCTCATGTATCTCTTAAATGCGCTGAATCCTCCGGAATACTTTTTTCATGAAGATACAGATATAACTGCAATATTGGGTCTAAATCATTGTTGTTTGCTTCTCGAATTATCATTCCATCACCTGCCTGAATTCATATTTCTCCAATCTCTTGCCTCTTGTAAAATTTTGTCAATTAACATACCTTTTTCCTTGGTGTATGCTTGTCTGTTCTCTGCATACTCATTTGCCAGCCTTTCTTTTAAATCAGAATATTCCTTTGCTTTTTCCAGATTTACATTCAAATAATCACGCATATTCAGATAATCGTTCCACTGCTTTTCTCCATAGATTACCACATGAATAAAATGTGTTTGTATATTGTTCTCCATATCCCCACAGACATATAAATGTTGTCCGGGATGGTCCTCCCCTCGATATACAATACCTTTTGCCGCCAATTCTTCATTGTGGAACATTATCCTATCAAAACTGCTTACGCCAATAATAATATCAATAATGGGCTTAGCGCAGATATTTCTTATGGAAGTGCTTCCTATATGCTGTATGTCAATAAAATCATTCTTTAGTATTTTTTTCAATCTATCAATCATCTGCATAGCTGCCATTTCCCACTCAATTTTATGAGATTCCACTGCAACTGTCCCTTTTTTTAAGCCAATTGTCATCTTTCTCTTCTCCTATAATTCTAACAATCTGCCTTCCTCAAAATAATATATATTCTCTTTTTTATACCCATACTTTGAATCTGGAAATGTTATATGCGGTTCAAAGGTAAAATAATTTACATCGCCAAGTTTCTTCTTATTCCCTTTCTCAATATAAATTCTGTCACCCTTAGCCTTCACAATAGAATGCCCCAAATTTCCCATAAAATCAAGATTCACAAATCCATTTTCTACTATATACTTATTCATATGGTAGTACAGTTCTTCAAAGGTGGTTTCTTTCGTAGCAAAACGCAATAATTCTGTATGCAATTTTTCTTCCATCTGTAAACCACTTTGCCATTCCAAATTTTCAATCAATTCTATATTCTCAACTACCGTACCTTTTTCTATCACAATCGTTCTTGCATAGTCACCCCAGATATTCCCTGCCTGCGGACTTAAATCAATCGTAATAATATCATTATCTTCTATAACCCTGTCTGATGTCACATATTGCTTTCCAGACACCGATATCGTTGTTTCATCTCCTGCAAATACAAATGCGCCAACATTCCAATACCAGAAAGAATCTGCCCCTAACTCCAACATTTTATCTTCACAAAGAGTGCGTATTTCCAACAAATTTATCCCTGGTCTAATCATATTCTCTATGTACTCTATCGTTCTCTTGGCAACGAATTGTATACGTCTGTAAGACTCTCTTTCCCACTCCATATACTTTTCCAACAGCCTTGGCTGTATCAATGGATACGTCCAAGCTTTCGGCAGTTCATCAGTAATAATCACCTTTTCCATCTCACTATATAATTTATCTGAAAATTCTGTTATTTCCGCTGCACACAATAAACCATAGGATTCTTCTCCGTCATCATTTACACGTGTCTTTTCTGTAACCGAATATACGCATATTGGTCTGATATCAAATTTAACTGCACCAGTTTCTTCCATCAGTTCTCTTTTGGCTGTTTCAAAAATATCCTCGCCGGATTCTCTATGACCGCCCGGTACTTCCCATGTATTTCTTTCCTTATGCTTGCAAAATACCCATTTGCCATTACTTTGTGAGACAATTACTGCAAATTTTAATAACGCATCGTCCACTGTATCATAAAACTTCACCTCTAACATCTCAACATTCTCCTTTCTTCCCATTCTGCCATAAATTCTCTCAAAATACTTCTCCATAACAGCTTGTCTATGTTCTGCTATTCTCTTTGCAGTCTCCATAAATTTTCCCATAAATTTTTCAGCCGCGATCTTTCCGACACCTCCCGCAAATTTTACTTTTTTCTCTTTTTTTGTTGGCAAAGGGAAAAAAGGAAAAACGCTGTCAACAGACTTTGTGTTTCGTTGACAAAATCGGCTCAAAAGTCAGCTCCATCTGCTCCGGCACAGGTTCAAAGCCGTCCATCAGCCCGTCCGGTTCGTTGACACCTCCCATCCGATCAGCCCACGCCCACCGTGTTTCCAAGCGCGCTGCTGTCCATAGCCTGCAATCCGGCGCTGCTTCTCACATTTCTTCCAGCCGTTCACGCTGTTATTCATGATGTCGTTGAGTTCCCGCGATTCTTTGTTCGTCGATCTGTCGTAAGGGTGCTTCATGCTTCTTGATATAGCTGCAAAGTGCAGACCGCGTCTCCTTTGAATTAATCAAGGAATATCTGGATGATACCGGCGATACTATCGTCAGGCATACATTCTTTCTGGATTTCCAGAAGCTGGGCTTCCAGACGCTCCGGAAATTTCAGCTCATAATCTTTCTTCCGATATATCTCCATTGCCTCCGCCCACATCTGGAGCATATAGGCGCGGCTCTCAGGCTCATTTTCCAGAAGGTGAATCTCCGCTTTGTCCATGTCCACCAGCACCGGCAGAAAACGTCGGTTGCCTGTCCGGTCAAGTAATCTTAAATCATAATGCCCGTTACTTAAAGGACAACCTTCTTTTAAATATTTTTGTATTGTAACAACAGTATGTCCTGTCAGACGCGATATTTAATCAATTGCATGCCCTTGCTCATAAAGCTGTTTGACTTCGTTTATTTTATCCTGCTTATTTTTCATTTCCTGAATATGCTGTCCCTCACGAACATTTTCCTTTATTTGGGGTATCTCATTTTCAGAAATGGCAAGATATTTCTGTACAGTAGTCGTTGCAGAATGTTAAAGTAGTGCTATATCATTTATGGCATATCCTTCATTCCTTTTTTATGAGCAAACGCAATTCTTTCTGCTCTGTTTCTAGTATTATAGAGAGCCCACATCTGAGGATCGACTGTCACTGCCGGAATTACTAGTCTTGACGGAAAAAGCCGGTGCATATATTTTTCAACAGCATCCGATAAATTTTTAAGCAGATGAAATCTGTCGCTAACCTGTATAGCATTTGGATGAGAATTACTGGCTGCTTAAGCATATGTTTGTGCTCCATCCCTTGAAATTACCTTTAAGTTTGGATGGGATTTCAGCCATTCTTCCACTTGCTTTGTTTCTCTGGAATCAATAATGTCAATTATTCTGTGTGTATCCAGATCAACCATAACTGTTCCATAATTATATCTTTTTCGAAAAGCAAAGTCATCCACACATATATTAATGATAGAAAACTTATCCACAAGTGCTGGCATTTTTTTAAGCAAATCACAGATACTGCTTTTACTTACTTGGATTGCACCCTCTTTCAGTAGTGCTGATGCACTAACTGAACTTAATTTGGTAGATGCGATTAATATTCTGTCGACCAAACGTTTTGTTTTCTTGCCTTTAGGATTAACAAAGTCGAATCTTTCTGAAAAAGTCTTATGACTACATTCAGAATTCGGGCAAAACATTTTTCTAACATTGAGAAGAAGTCGGGCCTGCTTATTTTACAATGGAATATCTTGAATTTCCCATTGATAAGTCGAGTAGATTTTAGTTGAAGTGTTACCACAATACGGACATGTTGCTTCTGTTTTAGTGCTACAAATCTCAGGAAATACGATATCTCCTTCAAATTTAGATGCTACGCATTTAATATTTGAATCTAATAAATTCATTAATTCCTGTATCATATAAAATACCTTCCTTTGAATTTATTTTACCATGCCAACACCATATTTTCAACTAACTCTGAAAAGGACCTATTAAGCGCTTACGAACATACGGGCATTTGTACCCGAACAGCAATCTTGAAGTTGCCAATAAATTAACGGACATACTGACATACACACCCGCTTCACACAACATTACAGATTACACAAGCAATCAGTACACCGCAATCTATCACAGAGAGGTTGAATAGAAGTAAACGCTGAATAGCGAGTACCTTTTTATTGTTTTCCTGTCATGAGATAATAGTCAAAATACAATACAGTCAAAAAAGTTTAGTCACTGAACTTTTTTGACTCTACTATGGAGGTTGACTATGAAATCACAGACAAGTTTAGTTGCTTCACATTGATGTTGTACAATAATACTTGACACTTCCTCTTCACGAATTTATAAAAAAATGT
>JAJQGF010000144.1 GCA_021200695.1 Lachnospiraceae bacterium | reverse complement strand
ACTCCACACTCTCCATTGTTGCGGCATCCCGCATTTCCTCCACCCTGACGGAAATATTTCGGCCGTCCGGCTTCATTATCTCTATTTCATCTCCGACACAGAATTTATTACGCTGTTCAAAGAGTGCAAAAGCGCTGCCGGCGCGGCTATCACCGTCAATATCCTGACTGCACTGCATTCCTGAGGCTTTAATCTCCTCAATTATCCCAAGATATATATATTCGCTCACATAGGTGCTGTTATCATATATCTGGGTATTTTCATCAGCCCTTCCGAAATAAAATCCCGTCGTAAACTGACGATATGTGCATTTTGAAATCTCAGACCTGTACCAATCCATATTTGCAAGATATTTTTCACCGGACTCAAAATAATCATCTATTGCTCTGCGATAGGTTCTCGCCACCGTGGCGACATAAAGGGCAGTCTTCATTCTTCCCTCTATCTTAAAGCTGTCAATTCCCGCCTCAACAAGCTCCGGAATATGCTCAAGCATACATAAATCCTTAGAATTAAAGATATATGTTCCACGCTCATTTTCATATACCGGCATATACTCTCCGGGTCTTGTCTCCTCAACTACCGCATACCTCCATCGGCAGGGATGGGTACAGGCGCCCCGGTTGGCATCCCTTCCCGTAAAATAATTACTGAGCAGGCATCTCCCCGAATAGGATATACACATTGCGCCATGCACAAAGCTCTCTATCTCCATATCATCAGGAATACGCTCTCTTATTTCCCTGATTTCACTAAGCGACAGCTCTCTTGCCGAAACAACACGCCTGGCGCCCTGCTCATACCAGAAGATATATGTCATATAATTAGTATTGTTTGCCTGCGTTGAAATATGAATTTCAGCCCCGGGCCAGACCCTTTTCGCTATTGTAAGCATTCCCGGGTCAGATATTATAAGCGCATCCGGCGCGTCCGGCTTCATGTCGCGAAGCTCCTCAAAATATTTTTCGGCACCGTCAAGGTCATAATTATGTGCAAGAATATTAGCTGTCACATACACTCTGACATTATTTGCATGTGCGAAGGCTATTCCCTCTGCCATCTCCTCAGGCGAAAAATTCTTCGCCTTTGCCCTCAGTCCGAATGCTTCTCCGCCGATATATACCGCATCCGCTCCATATATAACTGCGGTTTTAAGTACCTCAAGACTGCTTGCCGGTATTAACAGCTCAGGTTTTCTTCTTCCTCTTGTTTCTAATCCCATATATCTACCAATAATGCCTTTCCATATCACGGTTATCTATATTTTATTTTCCCTAACCCTGCCTGTCTGTATTTTCGTGCTGAGCGTCACTCCGTCCCCAACAGGCAAAATACAGGTCTCAAGCATCGGATTATGCTTGAGCTCATATATATATTCCCTCATTCTTGAATGTATGGTACGGTTTCTTCTGGTAACCGCAAACCTTGATTCTATTATATCTCCCTCCTGAAGAACATTATCTGATATAAGCAGTCCGCCCTCCGGCAAAAGCCGCAGTATGTCAGGAAGAAAATTTATATATTGGCCCTTTGCAGCATCCATGAATATCATTTCATATGCTCCCTCCAGACCGCCTAACAGCACCGCAGCATCTCCCTCCAAAAGGGTGATACAATCCTCCTTACCGGCACGTTTAAAGTTTTCCCTTGCCACGGTGATTCGCCTATCATATTTTTCAATAGTTGTAATATGGCAACCCTCAGGCGCGTACTCGCTCATCAGCAGTGCAGAAAAGCCGACAGCAGTCCCAACCTCAAGGATGCTCATCGGCCTTGCATATACCAGCAGAAATTTAAGCAGGCTTTGCATGGACTTTCTTATAACAGGGACACCTGCTTCCCCGGCATATTTTTCTATTTCGTCCAGAAACGGAGTGTTTCCTCTGTCCATCAGGTCAATAAAGTCAGACATTCTCTTGTCAACAATCATATCTATTCCTGTTCTGACGCAGGGGAATGCCCTGTATCAGTCCGTATCCTCCTCTGTGTCAGAGGTCATCGCCTCCATCATTTCCTCCGCCGTCATCGCCGTATTTAGCTCAAATGTTCCGAAGGTTACATCATCGCGATACTCCGAAAATATATATTGGAGCGCGAAAAGCTTTGCATCTCTGGTCAGCCCGCGGCTGTAAAACAGTTCTCCTATATCTGATGGCGACATGTCCTCCGTAACAGTAACTGTAACCGTTCTTCCCGTCCCCGATGAGACTGCCGGCTCGGTAAAAATACGATATCCATAATCATAGCAGGTCATTGCACCTGTATATATCAGATATACAGCCGCTACCGCCACCACAATCTTCAATATAGCGCCAATGACTGCGCCAATTAAGCTCTCTGATTTCATAACATTCCTCGTTTCCGTACTGCCCTTTGGTCTACTCGAAATTTATAGAGTCCGTTATCCTGATATAAATATCCTGCATCATACGGCAAAAGTCGAGCTCAGCAGCCAAAAAATCCGATACCAGCGGTATCTCCCTGAATTTGCAGAATTCCTTCTCAAATTCATCAATCTTTTCAAGAGCGCTGTTATTGCTCTGTAATTCATAATTGCGGCGCCGATACTCATCAATCTGCTTTTTCAGTTCAGGATTCTGATTTACCCTGCAGCGCTGCAAATCATATTCCTTATACGAATCAGATTCCAGAATCGATGTAATTAACTGTCGTATAGAACTGTCTATATTACTCATCCTTCGTCATATCTCCATTATGCTGATATTTAAACTTCCATAATAATGGGAAGAATCATCGGACGGCGCTTCGTCTTCTTCCATACATAATCGCTAAGAACATCCTTTGTCGTAGACTTAAGCTTGCCCCAATCGGTTATCCCTCTGTCAAGACAGGATTGTATGGCCTCGTCAACAATTTCTCTTGCTTCCTCTATCAGCTCATCCGACTCCCGCACATAGACAAACCCCCTTGATACAATATCAGGGCCTGCCACAAGCAGTCCGCTTTCCTTATCAAGGCTCATTACAACAATCATTATTCCATCCTCAGCAAGATGCTGTCTGTCCCTTAATACCACATTTCCAACATCCCCGACACCGAGGCCATCCACCAGAATGGCACCCACGGGAATCTTTCCCGCAACCTTTGCCTCCTCCTCATTCACCTCAAGCACATCACCGGATGAGAGAATAAATATATTCTCCTTGTGAATTCCGAGGCTTTCAGCAATTTTTGCCTGAGCAGTAAGATGCTTGTACTCGCCATGCACGGGAACTGCATACTTTGGATGAAGCAAAGTATATATAAGCTTAATTTCCTCCTGACAGGCATGTCCTGAGACATGTGCATCCTGAAATATTACATCTGCGCCCTTTCTCAAAAGCTCATTGATAATCTTAGTCACGGATTTCTCGTTTCCGGGAATAGGATTTGAGGAGAAAATCACCGTGTCGCCTGCGCTTATCGTAATTTTTCTGTGCATATTGTTAGCCATACGACTCAGCGCGGCCATGCTCTCTCCCTGACTTCCGGTGGTAATGATGACCTGCTTTTCATCAGGATAATTTTTAAGCTGGTCAATATCCACCAGCGTATTCTCCGGAATGCTTATACAGTTAAGGTTCCGCGCGGTTTCTATAATATTTACCATGCTGCGTCCCTCAACGCATACCTTTCTGCCAAACTTATATGCTGTATTGATAATCTGCTGTACACGGTCTACATTTGACGCAAAAGTAGCAACAATAATTCTTGTGTTCTTATGCTCCTCGAAAAGCGTGTCAAAGGTTCTCCCCACTGTTTTCTCCGAGGGAGTAAAGCCGGGGCGCTCTGCGTTAGTGGAATCACACATAAGTGCAAGAACTCCCTTTTTGCCTATTTCCGCAAATCTCTGTAAATCTATCGCATCTCCATATACCGGTGTATAATCAACCTTAAAGTCCCCCGTATGCACTACGCAGCCTGCCGGAGAATATATCGCCAATGCAGCGGCATCAACAATGCTGTGATTGGTTTTGATAAATTCTACCCTGAACTGTCCAAGATTAATAGATTGTCCGAATTTTACAACCTTCCTCTTAGTTGTCTTTAAAAGGTTGTGCTCTTTTAGCTTATTTTCAATAATTCCCATAGTGAGTCTTGTTCCATATATGGGTACGTTCACCTCCCTGAGCACATAAGGAAGCGCACCAATATGATCCTCATGTCCATGGGTTATAACAAACCCCTTCACCTTGTCAATATTATCCTTCAGATAAGTTACATCCGGTATTACAAGGTCTATGCCCAGCATATCGTCCGCCGGAAATGACAGACCACAATCCACTACAATAATACTGTCCTCATACTCGAAGGCAGTAATGTTCATACCGATTTGCTCTAATCCGCCCAAAGGTATTATTTTCAGGCCTGAGCACGTATTATTCTCTTTTTTCTTCAAATAAACTTCCTCCAATTCTACATCCCGATGCATGCAGATAAATTTTTCTACCGTTCAATCTCCACGTCATCGAGTATGTTTTCAAATACTTCTGCTACTGCTGCCAATTCATTATCATCAGACACAATTACATAGACGCTCTCATCTTCTCCGTCCTTTGACAT
>JAJQGF010000307.1 GCA_021200695.1 Lachnospiraceae bacterium | reverse complement strand
CGATAAGATAAATTTATGGGGATGCCATGTTAGATTCAAAGGTCGAAACATTTATGACGATATGTAAATATATGAATTTTACCAAAGCAGCGGATGCACTTCATATAACGCAGCCGGCAGTGTCGTCTCAAATGAAGCGTTTAGAGGAATACTACGGAAATCAGTTATTTCACTATGAGAATAAACAGATTACCTTGACCCCTGTGGGAGAAGCAGTGTATCAGGAAATGCTTCGAATGGAAAATCAGGAAAAAAATCTGAAAAAACAGCTTGTATTCATGGAAACCAACAGAAAAAAATTGTTTTTTGGCGCGACAATGACAATTGGAGAGTTTTTGCTTGCAGATATAATTCAGTCATATATTTGTCAATTTCCGGACAGCTCACTTCATATGCAGGTCGCAAATACGAAAAGTCTGCTGCAGAAGCTGGATGAGGGGGAAATAGATTTTGCTTTTATTGAAGGAAATTATTCCAAGTGTGTTTATAAGAGCTATCCATTTCGCAAATCCAGATTTATTCCTGTTTGTGGGAAGGAATCACCATTATTTCATAAGTCAGTATCACTTGGGGATGTACTTAAGGAAAGACTGATTATTCGTGAGCCGGGTTCTGGAACGAGAGATATTTTTGAAAACATACTAAAGAGTAAAAATCATGACATTACAGAGTTTTCCGGCATTATAGAAATTGGAAATATGAATGCAATCAAGGATTTGGTGCTTCGCTCTGTCGGGATTTCTTTTCTATATGAGGATGTAGTGAAGAAAGAGTTGGAAGAGCAATCATTAAGTGAAGTGAAATTATCAGGTTGGAATGTAACCCATAAAATGAACGTTGTATGGAGAGCGGAGAATAATTATGGGAGCTTGGTGGAGGAATTTTTAACTATGCCTGACAATGGAATAATAGCCTGTTGTGCCGCAGGCAGGTTGAACTCGTAAGCGGCAAACCAGAGGAGGTATAAGAATGGCGGATAAACAAAAAGTGTTGATTATTAATGGAAGCCCAAGAAGTAATGGAAACACTTCTATTGAAGTCAGAGAAATGGAAAATGTATTCAGAGAATCAGAAGTAGAAGCAGAGATTGTGCGTATCGGGCACATGAATGTAAGAGGCTGTATAGCCTGCGGTCATTGTTATGAGGCCGGAAAATGTGTATTTGATGATGTGGTCAATGAACTCGCACTGAAATTTGAAAAGGCAGACGGATTGGTGGTTGCAAGTCCGGTATATTATGCTTCTGCGAATGCGACGCTTGTGGCATGTCTGGACCGATTGTTTTATAGTACGCATTTTGACAAGACAATGAAGGTTGGCGCAAGTGTTGTGTGTGCCAGACGCGGAGGCTGTTCGGCTGCATTTGATGAGCTGAATAAGTATTTTACAATCAGTAATATGCCGATTGCTTCAAGCCAATATTGGAACAGTATTCATGGAAGAGAACCCGGTCAGGCCGAGATGGACGAGGAGGGAAAACAGACTATGCGTGTTCTTGCGAGAAACATGGTTTTCCTGATGAAGAGTATCGCACTTGGCAGAGAACAATTTGGATTGCCTGAAACAGAAGAACGCGTATCGACACATTTCATAAGATAATTTAAATCTAAAGCTTTCGCAAGCTGGAATTTTGATTATACATTAATAATTTATTAACAAAAAGTTGAGAATATTTTACATTGCATCGTGTGCCCTGTTGGTTTATAATTTGTAAATAATAAGTCTGTACTGCAAGGAGGAACTGCCATGAATATAGTTATAACCATGAGCCGCAGATTCGGTACGGGAGCTAGTGTAATAGCGCATGAACTGTCAGAAAGGCTTGAAATTCCTGTATATGACAAGGCATATATTGAGCATGAGCTTCAGGGGGATGATTATGAATCTGAGGCGGAGGTTATCAGAAGGCTTGCACAGCACCCATGTATAATACTCGGCAGATGCGCCTCTGAGATACTTAAAGACCAGCTGAATGCTTTCAATATATATGTCAGCGCTGCAAAAGAGGATCGCATACACAGAATAATGGAACAGAAAAATCTGTCATATGAGGCTGCAAGGGAAATGCTGGAGAGAAATGATAAAGAGCGGGCAGAGTATTATTATCAACATACCGGAATGGTGTGGGGTGATGTAAATAATTATCATATGATACTTGACACGAGCACCCTTGGAATTGAAAATTGTGCTGATATTCTTATACGTTATTTTGAAAAGATGGAAATTATTTGAGGGAAATGTAGCGAAAATGTAAATCAAAAGACTGCCGCATAAAAAGTGTGGCGGTCTTTTTTTAAATAAATATATTCAAGTTATAATAATATGAAAAATCATAGAAAATTTACAAAAACTATGTAAAAACAGGAATTTTAATTTTACATACATTAAAATAAATCAATTAACAGATTAAAAATGTTACTTGTATAATAAATTATTAAGTGTTAGCATAATTAAATCCGCTAAGAGAAAATAAAAGGAGTATCGTAAAGACGATGCAGAAATGAGGAAAAATGAATAACATAAATATCAGTGAAAAATATGGAAAGACATATCATATGCCTCCGGAGATTACATATGACTGGGTTAAGAAGGACAGCATAGCCAAGGCGCCAATATGGTGCAGCGTTGATTTGAGAGACGGAAATCAGGCGCTTATAGAGCCTATGAGCCTTGAACAAAAGCTCGATTTTTTTAAGCTGCTTGTTGAGATAGGCTTTAAGGAGATTGAAGTAGGATTTCCGGCATCTTCGGATACGGAGTACAATTTTATCAGGGCATTGATTGAGAGAAATATGATTCCTGATGATGTGACTATTCAGGTGTTGACTCAGGCAAGAGAGCACATCATACGCAAGACCTTTGATGCGGTTAAGGGCGCACCAAAGGCAGTGGTGCATCTTTATAATTCCACCTCGGTAGAGCAGAGAGAGCAGGTTTTTAAAAAGAGCAGGGAGGAAATCAAGAAGCTTGCGGTTGATGGTGCAAAGCTGTTAAAGCAGCTTGCCAATGAGACAGAGGGAAATTTTATATTTGAATACAGTCCTGAAAGCTTTTCCCAGACAGAGGTTGATTATGCGCTTGAGGTTTGCAATGCTGTTTTGGACGTGTGGAAGCCGGATAGCGGACACAAATCCATTATAAATCTTCCAACTACGGTGCAGGTTGCCATGCCGCATGTGTTTGCCTGTCAAGTGGAATATATGCATAAGAATTTGAAATACAGAGATGATGTAGTGCTCAGTGTTCACCCGCACAATGACAGAGGCTGCGGAATCAGTGATGCGGAGTTTGGGCTTCTTGCAGGAGCGGACCGTGTTGAGGGAACTCTTTTTGGAAACGGTGAGCGTACCGGCAATGTCGACATAGTAACATTGGCGATGAATATGGTTTGTCATGGTGTTGACAGTGGTCTTGATTTTTCACATATAATGGACATCAGAGAGGCATATGAAAGGTTTACCGGAATGAAGGTGCATGAGAGAACTCCTTATGCCGGAGACCTTGTATTTACTGCATTTTCAGGTTCGCATCAGGACGCTATCAGCAAAGGAATGACCTGGCTTAAGGAGGGACGGAGCGGACGAAAATGGGATGTTCCTTATCTTCCGATAGACCCTGCGGACGTAGGACGCGAGTATGAATCAGATGTAATACGCATTAACAGTGTTTCAGGAAAGGGTGGAGTGGCATTTGTATTAAAGCAGCAGTTCGGTTTTTCACTTCCAAATGCAATGAAGGAGGAGGTAGGCTACCTTATCAAGGGTGTCTCGGACAGAAGACATCAGGAGCTTTTGCCTAAGGAGATTTATGCAATCTTTGAAGAAAATTATATACATCCACGTACAGTATTTAATATTCCTGAGTGTCATTTTAAACAGGAAAACGGAATTCAGGCACAGGTGACCATTCAGCAGGGGAATATTAAGCGCACGATTAGTACACAGGGAAACGGAAGACTTGACGCAGTAAGTAATGCGGTGAAGATATTTTTTGGAATCAGGTACCAGCTGTCTGTATATGAGGAGCATGCAATATCAAAGTCATCTTCTTCAAAGGCGGCATCTTATGTGGCTATAATGTATGATGGAAAGCTTTATTGGGGTGTTGGCGTTGACGATGATATTATAAAAAGCTCTATCGAGGCACTTGTATCTGCTGCAAATAAGCTTGCGGTTGAGCAGCATATAACTGAGGGACGTGAGGAGAGAATTGTAGATATTGTAAGCTATATTCAAAAGCAGTATGCCGAGGTTACTCTTGACAGACTGTCTGAAGAATTCCATCTCTCCAAGCCATATCTTTCCAAATATATTAAAGATAAGACCGGAATGACCTTTCAGGAGGCAGTAAAGGAGGAGAGAATGAACAAGGCATGCGCTCTGCTGAAGGAGACCAGTCAGAGTGTTGAAAATGTCGCTGCCAGCGTAGGTTATGAAAATGTTGAGCACTTTAACAGGCTGTTTAAAAAGCTGTATGGATTGACACCTGTTCAATATAGAAGGAGTATTTAAGAAAAATATGTGAAATGGCTTCCATTTTTCATAAAAATACTGTAAAATAAGACATTATG
>JAJQGF010000156.1 GCA_021200695.1 Lachnospiraceae bacterium | reverse complement strand
AGAAGGCAGTTTCATGGATCGAGATCCAGTGACTCGATGAATACAATATTATTCAAATTCAGTGTGTAATGTGCTCCGCAGAGCAGATTGGACGTACCACTGCGTTGGATGATGCAGTAGCAGCAAATTCAAATTGGAATCTTGTTACACAGCAGTCCGCTGATTGGAGTGCAGAAACTGCTCAGCAGATTGTACAGTCAGTAATTGATTCAGGACAGAGCTTCAATGTTATCTATGCAGAGAACGATGACATGGCTAAGGGAGCTGTTGCCGCATTGGACGCATCAAACATATCTCACGGTGTAAACGGAGATGTTATTATTATGGGATTTGACTGCAATCAGTGGGCATTGGAGGAGCTGCTTGCAGGAAATTGGAATTATGACGGACAGTGCAATCCGTTCCAGGCTGACACAGTTATCGAAATCATCAATACCCTTGAGAGTGGCGGAAGCATTGCTGATAAGATTATTTACTCAGTAGAGATTGGCTTTGATGCAACGACAATTACTCAGGAAGATGTAGATACATACGGAATTTAATTAACCTTTTTTGAAAAGAAAAGCGCGGCGTGGGCGGAGGAAAACGAATGACCGACACCGCGCTTTTCTTTCAATTTGAAAAAAGCAGGAGGTGAAGCTAAAGGTGTCTGAAAATGTTGTTTTACAGATGAAAAACATTCACAAGAGCTTTCCGGGAGTGCGAGCCCTGCAGGCTGTCGATTTCACACTGAGAAGCGGAGAAATTCATGCGCTCATGGGGGAAAACGGCGCCGGAAAGTCCACTTTGATTAAAGTTCTGACAGGAGTTTACGCTAAGGATGAAGGTCAGATATTCCTTTCAGGTCAGGAGGTGACGGTGCATTCGCCGGAGGCTGCCCAGAAAATGGGAATAAGCACGGTTTATCAGGAAATTACGCTGTGTCCGAATCTTTCAGTTGCTGAAAATATGTACATAGGCCGTAATTCTCAAATCTATCAGAATTGGAGGAAAATGAACAAGGGCGCGGATGCGATTCTTAAGGCGCTTGATATTCCGGCAAAAGCAACACAGCAGCTTGGAACCTGCTCGCTTGCTGTTCAGCAGATGGTAGCAATTGCACGTGCGGTTGACACGGACTGCAAGGTGCTGATATTGGATGAGCCCACCTCCTCCCTTGATGAACAGGAGGTTGCAAAGCTGTTTAAGCTTATGCGGGATTTGCGCAGCCGTGGCGTGGGAATTGTGTTTGTCACACATTTTCTTGACCAGGTATATGAAATCTGCGACCGTATTACTGTTATGCGTGATGGCGCGTTGGTGGGAGAATATGCAATTAAGGACCTTCCGCGTGTGCAGCTGGTGTCTAAAATGCTCGGGAAAGAGCTGGATGATATGTCGGATATTCACGGAGAATATGAAAGCTGCAAGAAGCAGGAGGGAGCGCCGCATGTATTTGAGGTTGAGGGCCTTTCAAGCGATGCGGGAGTTGGTCCCTTTGATTTTTATATTGACAAGGGTGAGGTAAATGGCTTTACGGGACTGCTGGGCTCAGGCAGAAGTGAAAGTGTACGGGCAATCTTTGGCGCAGACAGGGTAACAGGCGGAGTCGTGAAGAAAAATGGAAACAGGGTCAAAATAGCTAAGCCTATTGATGCCATGAAAAACGGAATTGCCTATCTTCC
The DNA here is from genome assembly GCA_021200695.1 of Lachnospiraceae bacterium. Lineage (GTDB taxonomy): Bacteria > Bacillota > Clostridia > Lachnospirales > Lachnospiraceae > Acetatifactor. The sequence goes on along the minus strand of JAJQGF010000156.1, from coordinate 2,979 downwards.
CGAGGACAGAAAAAGAGATGGCATTGTGGGAGATTTGTCCGTGCGGGATAATATCATTCTGGCGAGTCAGGTGTTAAAGGGCTTTCTGAGACCTTATTCCAAAGCCGAAGCTCAAAAGCTGGCCGAAGAGTACATTCAGCTTTTAAATATTAAGACGGCATCTGCGGACACACCGATTAAGGCTCTGTCCGGAGGTAATCAGCAGAAGGTGATTGTGGCAAGATGGCTTCTGACACACCCGGAGTATCTTATATTGGATGAGCCGACAAGAGGTATCGATATCGGAACAAAGGTGGATATTCAGAAGCTTGTATTAAAGCTGGCATCTGAGGGTATGAGCATTACGTTTATTTCCTCAGAGCTTGATGAGATGCTGCGCACCTGCTCAAGGCTTATTGTCATGCGTGACCTGAAGCTGGTGGGAGAGCTTTCAGGCAGCGACTTAAATCAGAGCAAGGTTATGAATACAATCGCAGGAGGTGAAGAACAAAATGAAGAAAACTAATGCAGGAAGGATGAGTATTTTTCAAAATCAGTTATTTATTCCTCTGGCGGCGCTGCTGCTGCTGCTTTTGTTTAACCTGATTGCAGACCCGAACTTCTTTAAAATTACGCTGGGCGTAAACTCTTCAGGCAATCCTGTGCTGTCCGGCTATCTGATTACGATTCTGGACAGTGGCTCAGAGCTGGCAATTTTGGCAATAGGCATGACATTGGTGACTGCCGCTACGGGAGGTCAGGATATCAGCGTTGGCGCTACAACAGCTATTGCAGGAAGTGTGCTGCTTCGCATGCTTTGCGGAAGCAATACTCGTCCTGATACACTCCGGATGCCGATTCTTCTTGCCTTTTTAATCAGCTGCGTGGTAGTCATGCTGTTTGGCGCGTTCAATGGTGTGCTGATAGCGGTATTTAAGGTCCAGCCAATGATTGCAACACTGATTTTATATACGGCAGGGCGTTCTATTGCGGCATGGATTAATAATAATGAGCTGCCGATTATCAGTGACCCGGCATTTTCCTACTTTGGAACATTTATTCCGGGAATACCCATACCGACACCGTTCTTTATTGCGGTACTTTGTATGATTATTATAGCTGTTGTTTTAAAGGTGACAAACCTGAGACTTTACACACAGGCGGTTGGTATCAATGAATTTTCAGCGAAGCTGAATGGTCTGAACCCGGTTTTCATTAAGATTTTATCATGTATGATTCTTGGCGTGTGTGTTGCGGTGGTTGGATTAATCAAAGTAAGCCGTATTTCCACCATAAATTATTCTGTTATTGCGCAGAACATTGAGATGGATGCCATCCTTGCAGTCGCTTTGGGAGGAAACAGTCTCAGCGGCGGCAAATTCAATATGACGGCGTCCATAATTGGTGCGTATGTTATCCAGTGCCTTACCACAACGCTCTATAAGTTTAATGTAAGGTCTGACGCGCTTCCGGCATACAAGGCGGTTGTTGTAATCCTTCTTGTTGTATTCAGCGCTCCGGTTGTAAGAGAGAGATTATCCTCGTTAGTGAAAAAAATCAGGGCAAAGGAGGCAGTGTAATATGAAGCTTTTGAAGAAAACCCGGAATCTCAGTGATACCAATTTATTGTTTATTATTACACTAATTGTATTTTTTGCAATGTATATTGGGGCAATGGTCTTTATGGGCTCCAGCTTTTTGAAGCCGCAGTCCTTTTTTAATATTTTAAACGCAAATGCGGCGCTTATTATTCTGTCATGCGGACTAAGTCTGGTTATGATAACCGGAGGCATTGATATTTCTGTCGGCGGTGTAACGGGACTTATTACCATGTGCTGCGCGGTTTATCTTGATTATAAGGGAGGCAGCGTATTGGGAGCGATGCTTATTGCGCTGGCAATCGGCATTATTTACGGTGTTGTGCAGGGCTTTTTGGTGGCTTATCTGGAAATCCAGCCGTTTATCGTTACTCTGGCGGGAATGTTTTTTGCCAGAGGCATGACTACCGTGGTAAATACAGCGCCTATTAATGTATCAAACGAAGAATTTACCGCCCTGAAAAATACCCGTATTATAATTCCGTTTCTGGGCTCAGTAAATAAAAAGGGAACTTATATTAATGCTTACATAGAAATTGGTGTTGTTGTCGCATTGCTGGCGGTTATTGTAATGTTCTGCATTCTGAAATGGACAAAGCTGGGACGTTCCTTTTATGCTGTGGGAGGCAATCGTCAGAGTGCCCTGATGCTTGGAATTAATGTTAAAAGAACAAGATTTTGTGCGCACCTGATGTGCAGCACGCTTGCCGGCATAGGAGGCTTTGTATACTTCCTTCACGTAGGGAGCGGCTCGGCTTCTCACGCGAGCGGCGCGGAGATGAACGCGATTGCCTCGTCCATCATTGGAGGTACGATGCTGACCGGAGGCGTAGGAAATATTATTGGAACCTTCTTTGGCGTACTGTCGCTGAGCACAATTCAGAATATTGTGTCGGCAGCCGGCTTTGACGAGGCCTGGTGGACAGGAATCACTGTAGCGGCCATGCTTTGTCTGTTTTTGATTGTCCAGAGCGTGGTTATGGCAGTTCGTAAGAAAAAATAACTGCCGTTTGGAAGGGTGTGCCATGAAGAGATGGGTAATATTATCAGGAAGCCTGCTTTGTCTGCTTTTGTGCTTCTGTGTCGGCAAAGAACGGCTGTGGAAGACGGATTTTGGGGAGGAAATGCTATCTGATAATCAGAGCCGGCTGCAGGAGAACAGGGATTATATTGTAGTTGGTTTTTCCCAGATAGGCTCTGAATCTGATTGGCGCCTTGCCAATACAGAATCCTTTAAAAGTACGTTCACGGAGGAAAACGGCTATTATTTGATTTTCGATGATGCACAGCAGAAGCAGGAGAATCAGATAAAAGCAGTCAGAAATTTTATCCTTCAGGAGGTTGACTATATTGTTTTGGACCCTATTGTGGAAACGGGCTGGGATTCTGTCCTGGAGGAAGC
>JAJQGF010000208.1 GCA_021200695.1 Lachnospiraceae bacterium | reverse complement strand
CTACCTTAAGGGCGGAGAGCTTGATTTGGATAAAGCGGCTGCTTTCCTTATGGAGGATTTCAGAAGCGGAAGGCTTGGCAGAATTACTATTGAGAGACCTGGGGAAGGAATGTCTGAACATGAATAAATTGCTTAAAGAGCTATTTGACACGGCGGTTTATCTGCTGCTGGTGTTGGGAATAACATATCTTGTAATTACCTTTGTAGGGCAGAGAACCGAGGTTGAGGGTGAGTCTATGGAGACTACGCTTCAGGATGGTGACAATCTTATAGTAGATAAGATAAGCTACAGATTTAGTGACCCTAAGCGGTTTGATATTATTGTATTTCCATTTAAATATCAGACTAATACATATTATATCAAGCGTATAATTGGTCTTCCCGGGGAGACTGTCTCTATTGACGAGGATGGAAGTATTTATATAGATGGTGAGCTTTTGGAGGAGAGCTATGGAAGAGAGGTAATAGCGCCGGATATGCTTGGTAATGTAACCTATCCGGTAACGCTTGGCGAGGATGAGTATTTTGTCATGGGCGATAACCGCAATAACAGCACTGACAGCCGTATGGAGGTTGTGGGAAATGTCAGGAGAAGTGACATCATAGGACGTGCATGGATAAGAATATGGCCGCTCAATAAGATAGGCATACTTAAGCATCAATAAATTATGGAGAATGACAGGTATTATGAAAAGCATTAAGGAGATTAGGGAAATTTTTCAGGCAGCTTGTTTGGAGGAGCTGCCTGAATTTATAAATATATATTCAGAGGATGAGCGGGAGGGTGTAAGAAAAATCGCTGTTGCCGCACAAAAAAAGCTCGATGCGCTCGAAAAAGAAAAACAGCGTATAGAGAAGCTTAAATTTTATGAAAATAAGTATTCAGACTATGAGCTTATCTGTGGAATTGATGAGGTTGGCAGGGGGCCGCTTGCAGGACCGGTGGTTGCCGGGGCAGTAATTTTGCCCGGAAATTGTGATATATTATATATAAATGATTCAAAGCAACTCTCCGAAAAAAAGAGAGAGGAGCTTTATGAGGTTATAAGCGAAAAGGCGCTTGCATGTGCGGTTGGCAGTGCGTCCCCCCAACGTATAGATGAGATAAATATTCTTCAGGCTACCTATGAGGCCATGAGGGAGGCTGTGAGTCGGCTTCCCATTAAGCCGAATCTGCTTTTAAATGATGCGGTCACGATTCCCGGGGTGGAGATAAGACAGATACCTATAATAAAGGGAGATGCAAAAAGCATTTCAATAGGCGCGGCAAGCATATATGCAAAGGTTACAAGGGACAGGCTTATGTGTGAGTATGATAAGGTATTTCCTGAATATGGTTTTGCAAACAATAAGGGCTACGGAAGCGCTGCTCATATAGAGGCGCTGAAAAAGTATGGTCCCACACCTATACACAGACGAAGCTTTATAAAAAATTTTGTTGATATATAGAGGTAATCGTGTATGAGACTGACTGAAATTTTTTCTGCCGATAAACAGGTAACGGATAAACAGAGAACAGAGCAGACTGACGTCACTAAGACTGTGGCGTTAAACCGTCAGATAAAATCTATGGTTCCGGGTCAGACCATACAGGGAGAAATTGTATCAAAAAACGGCGGGGAGATACAAATCAGGCTTTTAGATGATTTGATAATTAATGCAAGGCTTGAGCATAATATGAATCTTGAGATGGGCAGAAGTATGACCTTCGAGGTCAGAAATAACGGAAGAGCCCTGACATTAAGCCCGCTGTTTGCCAACACGGCGACTGATGCCAATACCTTCAAGGCATTGGATATGGCGCTTTTACCTGCAAATGAGACTACGGTTAAGATGACCGGTCTTATGATGGACGCGGGGCTTCCTGTAGATAAAAATACTCTTCAGCAGGTATACAGGGAAATAAATTTGTTTTCTGAAGCCGGGTTGTCTGACATTGTTGATTTGCACAGACTTTCGCTTCCTGTAAATGCTGAAAATCTTGAGCAGCTTGCGTCATATAAAAATCTTACGCATCAGATATTGGACGGAATGACGGAGATTGCAAATGAATTAGATAATATCATAAATTTTATGACGGATTCAGGTGATGTTAAAAGTGCCGCAGGGCTGTACAGCGATATTCTGTCGCTTGCGGGAGAAAACGCTTCAGAGCCTCCGGAGATGACGAATAATGCCGCTTTAATGGGAGAAGCGGGCAAAAGCGCTGCCGAGCAGGCTTTATCATTGCTTGAGGAGATAGCCTCCGGGCAGGAAAACGCTGTGCCTCTTAAGGCCGAAGGCGGAAATTATTTACCCTCGGATAATGCCCTATCCGAAGGTACGGCTTTATCGGAAGCTGCAGGGGAGACCAACACTGAGCTTGCGAAGAGTCTTTCCAGAATAACAGGACAAACAATAATGCCGCAGACCGGGCAGGGTACACTTATAAAAATGGCGGATGAGCTGCTTCAAAGAGCGATTTCTGATAATGATATTGATTTGTTGAGCAGGCTGCTTGGCGATACGGCTCTGAAGAAGGCAGTAAACGAAAGTCTGTTGAATTTATGGACACTGAAGCCCGAGGAGGTCGCCGATTCTGGAAGAGTTGAGGAATTTTATGGCAGATTGGGCAGACAGTTGAGAAGCTTGTCTCAGGCGCTTGAGAATTCGGGGCAGACGACACAGAATGCATACAGAGCGGTTAATAATATGACTCAGAATATTGATTTCTTACAGCAGCTCAATCAGACATATGCATATGTACAGCTTCCGCTGCGTTTAAATCAGGGAAATGCGCACGGTGAGCTCTATGTATATACAAACAAGAGAAATCTTTCGGCAAAGGAAGGAAAGGTAAGCGCACTTTTGCATCTGGACATGGAATATCTTGGGTCTGTGGATGTATATGTTACATTAGAGGCTTCAAATGTAAGCACCAAATTTTATGTTGAGGACGATGATACGCTTGATTTTCTATCTGAGCATATGGATATTCTTACGTCAAGACTTGAAAAGAGAGGCTACAACTGCACATTCGGTCTGCAGACAAGAGATACCGAAGAGGAAAATGAAGGCGGCGTCCGGACGTTATTAAAGCAGACCGGGCATACGGCGCTTGTTCAGTATGCTTTTGATGTGAGGGCATAGCGTATGCGAGGGAGGCTGGTACATGGCACGCGATAAGGAAGAAAAGGTAAAACAGGCAATAGCGCTTGAATATAATCCGGAGGATGATGCGCCTAAGGTCATAGCGAGCGGACGTGGAATACTCGCGGAGAAAATCATAGAAAAGGCAAAGGAGAGCGATGTACCAATACACAGGGATGACAAGCTTGCAGATACCCTGTCAAGACTTGAGATAGGGGAGATGATACCGCCTGAATTATATGAGGTGGTTGCTGAAATCCTTGTTTTTGTCGATTCTATGGATAAAATCAAGAGTAAAATCAGAAGGTAATTTACGGAGGATGAACAACAGAAGAACGGGCGCGGATAATGAGCAGCTTGCAGCGGATTATCTTGCGAAAAGAGGAATGCGTATAGCAGCAAGAAACTTTAGAACAAGACGGGGGGAAATAGACATAATCGGATATGAAGGCGGTTATCTTGTATTTGTAGAGGTGAAATACAGAAGCACGGATGCAAGAGGAGGAGCTCTTGAGTCGGTAAATTTAACAAAGCAGACACGTATATGCAGAGCCGCGGATTATTATAGATTTATACATAATATAGGTGATGATACCAATATAAGATATGATGTAATTGGAATTCAGGGACGGGAGATTACATGGATAAAAAACGCATTTATGCATGTTTTCTGAGTTATATTATATTTTTTGGAGAGTGAAATGTATAGAATAAAAAGAGCTGACAGACAGGAGACGATAAGGCGGGAGGAATATATATATAAGAACGGAGATGTGGAGGAAAGCATAGAGTATCTTACATTTCCCATACTTACCGACACCGGAATTGTAAAGCACCTTTTCACAACGCGTATTGGAGGAGTGAGCGACGGCATATTTTCAAGCATGAACCTTAACCTTAACAGAGGCGACAATCCTGAGAGAGTAAGGGAAAACTATGTCAGAATAGGCAAAGTGCTTGATATTACTCCGGAGGATATGGTATTGTCAATGCAGACGCATACTACTAATATAAGGCGCGTATATAAGGAGGATGCAGGAAAGGGCATAATTAAGCCGCCTGATTATGAAAACGTGGACGGGCTTGTGACAAATGCAGAGGGAATTGCCCTGGTGACATCATATGCGGACTGTGTACCGCTTTATTTTGTTGACAGGGAAAAGCATGCGACAGGTCTTGCACATTCAGGCTGGAGGGGAACCGCAGCCAAAATGGGCATCCGAATGGCTGAAAAAATGAAGGAGGAATTTGGAAGCAGTCCGGAGGATATAGTGGCGGCGATAGGGCCCTCTATATGCCGTGACTGCTATGAGGTAAGCAAAGAGGTGGCAGATGAGTTTACAGAGCTCTTTGCCGGTTATGAAGCTTTTCTTGATGAAATCTCGGCTTCGGGGTACAGAAGCGGTTATGACAGAAGAAATGTCTGCATAGTGGAGGCGGGAAAGGAGAAGGGAAAGTACCGGCTCGATTTATGGCTTGCAAATCTTTTGCTTTTGAGGAAGGCCGGTATACCTC
>JAJQGF010000042.1 GCA_021200695.1 Lachnospiraceae bacterium | reverse complement strand
GTTCTCCTCCGAGCATTTTGATAATTGCATCTTTCAGACCATCAAAATCCATTCCAATATATTCTTTTAAACTCTCAAATGTTTCAGTCTGCGTCCAATAATTTTGTATTTCCTCTTCCTGTAATGCATTCATTACAGAATTGGGACTATATACATGCTGAATCCGACTGAATGAATAACCATCATACCAGGATTGCATATCAGAAAAATCCATTTGGTATTCATCACACAAGTGTTTCACTTCAGTTTCCGTAAAACCAACATATTCGGCAAGTCTTCCGGGTCTTGTCATTGAATACTCTCTAAAATCAGTCAGTGCAGATTCTGTACCATATTTCTTAATAGGAAGAATTCCTGTCATATATGCGGCTGCTATTGTTTCGTCTGTTGCTGTTCCGCCTTTGAAAAGACCTCTCAGAAGCTGAACGTATTCCTTTTGCAGTGCTTCATCATTTTTTGCTTCTCTGAATAATGCGTCCCATTCATCTATTATTACGATGAATCGTCTGCCTGTCTTTGATGCTATAGCAGTCATTACACGAGGCAAAGACTTTTCTTTTTCAGAAATATACTCTGAAAACTCGTTTCTTAGTTCAGAGATAACGCAGTTCTGCATGTCACCCACAATTTTATTTACATCACCTGTTGTTGAAACAAACCATGTAATATCAAGATAAATCACATCAAACCTGTTTAAGTATTTATCAAATGAATTTTTCCTGGATATTTCAAGTCTATCAAAAAGCTTACGCGAGTCACAGCTCTTATCATAGTAAGCACAAAGCATTTTTGCAGCAAACGATTTTCCAAAGCGTCGCGGACGGCTAAAACATGTAAGTTTTCCGGGTGTATTAATTGTACTGTTTACATAATCAATCAAACCGGTCTTGTCAACGTAAATTCCATTTAATATTGTCTGAAATCCTCTGTTGCCCGGATTTAAATAAATTCCCATATGCCTGTCCTCCTCTCGTTGCTGTTTTCTTACATTATACACTTGCAATCTTCCCTGATGAACTACCCATTGTCTAAAGCCAATGGGTTTCCTGTTTCATCGACCTTGTAACCTACTATTTCATTTTTCATGCTCACTCTGCCTATTGTTTTAATGCACTTCCTCAAACATTCTTTCAGTGGTTCTTTATCTGCTGTATCATAGAAATGCAACAGAGCTTCATTGAAGTTAAGTGCATTTGACTTCCCAATCGTTAATACTCCCTGTCCTGCTTCGATTAAAATTTTACTTGAAATAATAGTTGAAGTCCTCTTGTTGCCGTCCCAAAAAAGCTGTCCTCTTACTGCATAGCAAAAATATTCTACTGCCTTTTCTCTTGCGTCTGAAATTGCATTTATATCGGCCAAAATATTTTCTACTTCTTCTTTTTGGGGAATGGGCGGTGTATAATCTGTTCCACTTACTCCAACTGTTCCATTTCTTAATGTTCCCCAATCCAGACTTTCATTTTTTGAAACTCTTTCATTAACTCTGCATATATAATTTAGCGTGAGCGGCACATCAATATTTTCAAGCATATACTTCCATGCGCTCATGCAAATAGTATAACATAGAATTCTACTTTCGGCTACCTTAAGCCACCGGGATTGCGGCAGCCTGCATTTCAAGGTGAATTGTATCATGCAACTGAGCTGTTTGCATTATTTTATTTATTACAAAATCCTCATTAATTGCTGACCTTGCTATATTCAATACTATTAATTGCTAATTCCGTTCCGTCATTAGCAATTATTATAAACTCCGTATTCGCCACATCACACCAGAATCCCATCTCGACGTTTAACACCACATGTCCGTTTTCATCAAAATCCTCTATGCTTATATCCATTCTCTTCCATACGGTTTCTCCGCTGTCAGAGCTTATTCTTATGAATCCCAAAGCTTCTCCCTCGCAGCTTAATAAATTCAAATCGAACTTAATAGTGTACCTTCCCTCGCTTAATGAAATCCACGGTCCGTGATATATGGATTTCTCACTGCCTGATAACAGCAATCCTCCATCTTCAGTCATCTCAAGCCCATTTGCGTCAGCCATAAGCTGCATATCTATTTCACACAATACACTGTAATAGTCTGTCATACTAATTCCCATGTCTTCCAATGCTTTTACCGCATTTTCACTATTAGTATACACTCCATGAGTATCAGACAATTCACCAAAATAGTATCCCGATTTAAGAAGATTATTTAATTCCTTGTCCATGCGGGTTATAAGCAGCACATCATCTTTAATCTTATCACATGCTTCAACCGGCAAAATCATATCCGATACATTTTTTATTTCTCCTTTATATATTGCGGGAATATCATCCACATACAAAGTTATATCATCACCGCAATTTTTCATTATCTTTTCTATTATCGTTTTTTCGTTCTCTATCGTGACTATATATTCGTCTTTCCCCATTTGTAATATTCTACAGCCGCGACACATAAGAATGCAAATTATAATAATCGGTATCATAATTACAATTATTTTTACTCCAAGTAGATTTGTATGTGCTGCAGAATACCCAAATATCTTCACAATAATATAACCGAAAACAGCTGCCGCAGTAAATATTATCAGAACCCATTTAATGAAATGTATACTATCAGTATTCGTTAAATTAACAATTGTTTTTATATATCGCATGACAAAAGGTACAAACATTATAAATACTATACATCCCATGGCTTTAACTGCCAGGCTTTTCCAGCTGTAATTTTTGAATCTTATAGAAGACCTTGTGCTTTTCTCCTGTAGTGTAATTGTGGTAAATGGAAGAATCAGAAAAATATTATAGTTTATCTCAGGCATATGATGCTCGACAATGCTATGCACGGAAACAAGCATTAACGCAATCAAAAGTCTCCTGTTATTATTCTTTAATGCCCTCCTGCTCATATATACCGTCAGTGTCAATATTATTATAAACACAATAGCGCCATATCTTAACATAGTCAAAATATATGACGGGTCTACAAAGTTATATGAAAAATTATAGGCGGTGCTTCCACCTGCGCCCTGCTGCTCAAATGCAGTTCCAAAAAAAGTAAAACCATACTCATTTATAGCTGCTTTTGATAAGCTCAATCGATTCGTCAGTATTTGATTAAGTTCAACTATCCACTTTGTACTTTCTTCATATCTTAACGATAAATAAATAATTGTTCCAGCGCAAATCGGTGCCGCCCATACAATAAGGTAATCTAAAATCTGTATCGGCAGTTTTTTAAGCAGCCCGCCGTTTCGCGTAATATATTCATATATTATTACAGCCATGAACAGTAAAAGTGTTATGGCGCTGCATTTACCCTGACAATAATAATAAATAAACCATGTACAAAATGCCGTTAACAGCAGTTCTATTATAATATGTATATTATCAAACAGCACCCAACCTATAATTATCAGATAAAATACTCTTGCAGCAAAATCTGTCGTATACACTATGCCAAACGAATGTCTGAATCCTGTCTCTGCCTCATACGAAAGATCCGATATAACTCCTGCGCAGCTCCCTGTAAATGCGAGCGCGAGCGTAACGAAATTAATCCAAAAGCTTACACTTAAAAGCTTTTTATAATTTACGTCATATGCCCCTGCAATAAGCACCGGAATGTAAAGCAGAAAAAGGTAATTATACTCAGTGTGCCACCATGATATTCCAAATGCAATTCCCGTAATAACGCAAAAAAGCCAGCGCATTCCCCGGCATTTTTCACTGTACCCAATTTTTAACATTACAACACAGCAGGTAATTATAAAAAGTATAATCTCATAGTTCTCCGGCCATGGTATATAGAACATTGTAGTATCAAATGAAAGCTTAAGCAGGTAAAGCCCAAGCACGGCAAGATACATAAGCTCTATAATACTGTTTTTATCTGTTTTCTCCCATCTCTTCCTAAGCCTGGTCATTCGATAATTAATCCCTCTCCGGTTGTATATCCGCTCACCTTATTTAGAGCCTTTCCCCGTAAATACCACCTTAAACGTCAGCATAAGTATTTTTATATCCTTCCAAATTGTCCAATTATCTATATATTCCATGTCGAGCTTTACTACCTCATCAAAATCCTTTATATCGCTTCGACCGCTAATCTGCCACAATCCGGTAAGCCCCGGCGTCATACTGAGACGCCCCTTATGCTCTATACCGTACTGCTCAAATTCGTCCACCGTGGGCGGTCTTGTTCCCACAAGACTCATATCCCCCTTTAATATGTTCCAAAACTGAGGAAGCTCATCAATGCTTGTCCTCCTGAGAAATTTGCCGACTCTGGTAATCCTCGGGTCATCCTCCATCTTAAACATCAGTCCCTTTACCTCATTTTTGTCCATAAGCTCTTTTTTTCTATCCTCAGCATCAACATACATAGAGCGGAATTTATAAAAGGTAAATTTTCTTCCGTTTTTGCCCACACGGGTTTGTCCGAAAAATACCGGTCCGGGTGAATCAAGCTTAATCAACGGAGCAACAAAGGCTGTGGCTATTGCAAGAATCACCATTCCAACAAGGCTTCCCAGAATATCTAACGTCCTCTTGAGAAAAAGCTGTCTGTTCGAAAATATATTTCTTGCAAATGTTACAACCGCATATTTGCCTACTCTGTTTAAGGTTTTCTTTCCGGCATATTCTATATCAAAT
>JAJQGF010000222.1 GCA_021200695.1 Lachnospiraceae bacterium | reverse complement strand
TTATTTTCCTCATCAAAGCGGGCCTTAAGCTCCACCAGCACGGTTACCTGCTTACCGTTCTCGGCAGCCTGGGCCAGAGCTGCAATAATCGGTGAATTACCGCTTACACGATAAAGTGTCTGTTTTATTGCAAGCACCTTTTCATCCCTTGCGGCCTGACGGATAAATTCCACAACGGGAGTAAAGCTCTGATATGGGTGATGCATAAGAATATCACCCTTCCTGATTTGCTCAAAAATATCACAGCCTGCCGGAAGCTCTGGAACCTGCTGCGGCTCATATTTAGGAGTCTTTAAGCCGTCAAAGCCTTCAAGACCATACATTTTCATAAGAACAGTAAGGTCAAGCGGTCCGTCTATTGAGTAAATTTCCGCATCGCTCACCTTCAGTTCCTTTTTAAGTATCTTAAAGAGTCTCTTGTCTATTCCATTCTCTACCTCAAGACGGATTGCTTCACCCCTCTGTCTTTTCTTTAGCTGCTTTTCAATCTCCTTTAGCAGGTCTGCCGCCTCATCCTCCTCAATTGTGAGGTCGGCATTTCTCATTATTCTATAAGGGTGTGCACATACTATATCATAGTTTAAAAAAAGCTTGTGAATATTTCGCTCTATTATCTCCTCAAGAAATATTATTTTTCTGCCTTTTCCCGTAGACGGCAGCTGAACTATACGCGGAAGCACGCTCGGAACCTGTACCGTTGCAAATTCCAGCTCTCTCCCCTTACCCTTGCTCTTGCTCTTAACCATTGCGCCAATATTCAGGGATTTGTTTCTTATAAGGGGAAATGGCCTTGATGAATCGACAGCCATCGGAGTAAGCACCGGATATACATTTTCCTCAAAGTATGTATCCGCAAACTCAGCCTCCGCCTTATTCATGTCCTCATGCCGCTTTATAATATGAAGTCCGTTTTTTTCAAGCAAAGGTATTATTGAGCGGTTATAGGTAGAGTATTGCAGATTCACAAGGCTGTGAACAGCCTTATCAAGCTCATCAAGCTGCTGTGATGGAGTCATCCCTGCTATATCCGTTTTCTCATATCCGGCATTAACCATATCTATAAGCGATGCAATCCGTATCATAAAGAACTCATCCAGATTGGACGAAACTATGCTCAGAAATTTAAGACGCTCAAAAAGCGGAATATTTTTATCCCTCGCTTCATTTAATACGCGGGTGTCAAAGCGCACCCAGCTAAGCTCTCTGTTCGTGTAGAGTACAGGACTCTTAAAATCAATCTCTCCCATTTTAAACTACGTTTCCTTTCACGCTTACAAGGTCTTTTTTTGTCTGAGGACAGGCCTTACGCTGAAAACCTCCGTGAAGAACTCCTCACAAAGCTCAAAGGCACTCCTCTCAAGTGAGATATCCTCCGGTGTGTCCACCGTAAGCACCAGCGTATTGTCGTGCAGAACTGACTTTACTCCTTTGAATTTTTGCTTATGGCTGCGGTCAAGGCTGTTTGCAAGCCTCAGTATCGCAGTCAGCTTAGCCACAATCAGATAAGCCTCCCTGTCAAGCCCCGATATGCAGTTCTGCTGCCCGAAATAGACGAAAGGTGTATGATTGAAGCGCACCACATTTGCCACAATCTCCCTCTCAATATGCGAAAGTCCGATTATCTCAGTTGCCATAATTATGTCATATGAGGTCTCTCCGATATTCATAAGGCTTATATATTTTCCGCAATCGTGAAGTATCGCCGCAATCTGTAGGTAAAGACGCTCACGCTTTCCGAGCCCGTGTATCCTTTTCATGCTGTCAAAGATTGTGGTGGTAATCTTTTCAAGGGTCTCTGCCCTGCGCCTGCTGCCCATATATCTTTTGCTTATGCTGACCGCGCAGGCTGTTATATCCTTTTCAAAATCATGCTCATCCCTGAGCATTTTTTTGCTTTCCGCATATTCATATGCAATTCCGTCACAGAGAGTTACACCCGGCGCCCAAATATACGTTGCACCCATCATATCGGCAATGCACTTTGTCAGCACAGCGCTGATAAACAAAAGCGGAAGCCTCTCCTCTGGAATATCCATCTGCTGTGCGAGCCTTGATTTGTTTCCATCCCTGAGCTGCTCCATCAGGCGGTCAAACTCAGGCTTGTCTATAACCGCCTTATCCACATCGCCGCGAACCTTTTTTATAACCAGCTGCGATATATAATCATCTACAATGATTATATTCTTTATCTCGCTGTCCTTTAGATACAGCCTTTTATATACTGAGAGCTGTGCCGATGCAAGCTCTATTATAAGCGCCTCAAGTCTGGCGCTCCCGGCATTCACATGGCTCAGAAGCTCCTGAAGCCTGAGCACTCCCAGCCTTAAATTCTGCGTTGAAGCCAGCATATCATTTTCAAAGAGCGACAGCTGTATGCTGCCTCCCCCTATATCTACTATTGCCGTTTTTTCCTCTATGATGCGCCTGAAGCTCTCACCTTTTGACGCAATGGATTTATAATCAAGAAATCTCTGCTCGGAATTACTCAGTATACCAACCTCTATTCCCGTGCGTTGCTTAATCATATCCTGAACAATCGCAAAATTCTCGGTCTCACGGATTGCGCTTGTGCCGTATGCACGGTAGGCATCCACCCTGTACGACCTCATAACATCAGCAAACTCTTTCAGTGCGCGGCAAAGCTCCTCCATTTTTTCATTGCTTATCTTGCCTGTGGCGTATGTGTCGCTTCCAAGCTCTATTCTCCGGCTCAAATGCTCCACCTCATGCATATTATTTTTCCCCGAAAATTCAAAAATCTTCAAAGCAAGCTCAAAGCTTCCGATATCAATCGCCGCAAAAGCCTTTACACCCATTTAATTCCCTGCCTTTTCACTTCTTCCCAACAGATAATCAATAAACTGCTGTGCGCTTCTTCCCGAAAGCCCGCCGTGGTTAAGCTCCCACCGGTTTGCCTCAAGCAGCAGCTCATCCTTAGGCATATCTATATTATTTCTCTCCGCCAGCGACTCCACTATCGTCTGAAACTGCTTTTTGTCCGGCGCGCCGAAATAAATCGTTACTCCAAAGCGGTACACAAGGGATAATTTCTCCTGTACCGTGTCGCCGATATGCATATCCTGCCTTATCTCTTCCTTGTCGCTGTAATTCTCGCGTATCAGATGACGGCGGTTTGAGGTGGCGTATATTAACACATTCTCGGGCTTTCTCTCAAGCCCGCCCTCAATAACAGCCTTTAAGTATTTGTATTCTGTCTCAAACTCTTCAAAGCTTAAATCATCCATATAGATAATAAATCTGTAATTGCGCTTTTTTATCTGGCCTATCACATCGTTAAGCTCTTTAAACTGATGCTTATATACCTCAATAATACGAAGTCCCCTGTCATAATATTCATTTGCAATTGCCTTGATGCTTGAGGACTTTCCCGTGCCTGCATCTCCAAAAAGCAGACAGTTATTTGCCTTTCTTCCGGCAACAAAGGCCTCCGTATTATCCACAAGCTTCTTCTTTGGAAGCTCATATCCCACAAGGTCGTCAAGCTTAACATGTGCAATATTAAGGATTGGCACTATGTGCACCCCTTCATCGTCCTTTTCCACCCTGAAGGACTTGTGCAGCCCGAATTTTCCGCCACCATATTCCCGATAAAACTGTGTGAGCGTCGCTTTCATCTCCTCCGGTGTATTATCCCTGCAGAAATTTTCGGCAAGCTCACAGATACGTCTGCATATTCTTGTATTATAGACCTTACTCTCAAGCATACTGCTCTTATAATCCATAAGCAGCTCATATTCCGGCGCCTTAAGCTTTTCCATCATTGGTGTAAAATCAAAATCATAAAATTCCTTAAAAATAACAATATCGTGCAGCGCGGCTTCATTGATTGTGCCCTCTATTTCACCGCGAATCTCACAGCCGCAGCTATAGCTGTTCTCATTATTTACGAGAATATTGGCAAGATAACAATGCCACAGATTTCCATGGAAGCCATACGCTCCCGCAAGCTCAATAAGCCTGTGAATGCATTCGTAAAAAAGCGAGCGCATAACCTCATAGCCGCAGTCTTCATCAGCATAATGTGACATAAGCCATGCCATATCGTAAAAAAGCTCACCATCTTCAAAATCCCTGTATACCAAAAGCTCTTGTTCTCTCATATTCTTCTCCATACTAATCCGTTTTATGCAAAAGCACAGAATATGCCTGTGTCAGTAATTTCCCAGAATTTTCATGTTCCTCGCCTCGTCACGCAGTCCCCTGAGCGCATTTTTTACCGCACTGTCAGCAAGATTTCCCTCGAAGTCAACAAAGAAACGGTATTCCCAATTACGGCCTTCGATTGGTCGGCTTTCTATCTTGGTCATGTTCAGATTATTGTAAATAAAGTTTGAAAGCATTCGATAAAGAGAGCCGCTCTCATGCGCCACCTCAAAGCATATGCTTATCTTATGCGCTTCTTTTCTGAATATTTTCTGGTTAGTAACTATTATAAATCTTGTAGAGTTAGTGTCAGAGCTGTTCACTCTCCTTTTAAGCGCCTCAAGTCCGTATATCTCACCCGCGTATTCGCTTGCGACGGCAGCCTGAGTTACATCCCCGTCCTCAGCCACCTTCTTTGCCGCAAACGCATTGTTCTGCATGCTTATCTGCTTCCAGCCATACTCCGACAGGAATCTCGCGCTCTGCATAAGTGACTGTGGATGGGAGTATAC
>JAJQGF010000003.1 GCA_021200695.1 Lachnospiraceae bacterium | reverse complement strand
GGCCTAAGGAGCAGCAGCTTACGGGATATCTTGCAAGATACAGAGAGCTTGTAACAAGCGGAAATACCGGCGCGGTTTTAAGAGTGCCGGAGAAATAAGAGGTATTTGAAATGTTGTTAAACGGTTCTGAAATAGTTGTAGAATGTCTTAAGGAGCAGGGTGTGGATACCGTATTTGGTTATCCGGGAGGCGCCATCCTGAATATTTATGATGCGCTGTATAAGCACAGCGGCGAAATAAGGCATATACTCACATCGCATGAGCAGGGAGCTGCACATGCGGCAGACGGATATGCGAGAGCTACCGGAAGGGTCGGTGTATGCATGGCAACAAGCGGTCCCGGAGCAACGAACCTTGTGACAGGTATAGCCACAGCATATATGGATTCCGTACCAATGGTCGCAATTACCGCAAATGTTACGCTGCCGCTTCTTGGCAAGGACAGCTTTCAGGAGGTGGACATCGCCGGCGTGACCATGCCTATAACAAAGCATGGATATATTGTGAAAAATGTAAATGAGCTTGCTGATACCTTGCGGAAGGCATTTCATATAGCACAGAGCGGCAGACCCGGCCCGGTGCTTGTGGATATCACAAAGGATGTCACCGCCGCAGTATGTGAATTTACACCTGCGGAGCCTGCAAAAAATGAGTCCGGATGTACATATACGGAGGCGGATATACAAAAAATTGCCGACTGCATTAATGAGGCCGAGAAGCCTTATATATATCTGGGCGGCGGCACAATAATATCAGGAGCCTCGGACGAGGTAGCGCAGCTGGCGGAAATTATAGATGCGCCGGTATGTGATACGCTTATGGGAAAGGGAGGCTTTGACGGCAGAAGCGCCCGTTATACCGGTATGATAGGCATGCATGGCACAAAAACCTCCAATCTGGGAGTGAGTGAATGCGATTTGCTCATAGCTCTGGGAGCAAGATTTTCTGACAGAGTAATAGGAAATCCCAGGCATTTTGCGGAGAAAGCAAAGGTGATTCAGTTCGACGTGGATGCGGCTGAAATCAATAAAAATATACGTGTATATGCTTCAATTGTGGGAGATTTAAAGGACATTCTCACGGCACTTATACCGAAGCTTAAGAAGCAGCAGCACAGCGTCTGGATGGACAGAATTGCCGGGCTAAAGGAAAAATATCCTCTTAAGTATAGTGGCGATAAGCTTTCATGCCCTTATATTATGGAGGAAATTGACCGTATTACAGGCGGAGATGCGATAATAACAACGGATGTAGGACAGCATCAGATGTGGGCGGCACAGTATTACAGGTACACCAAGCCGCGTACCTTCCTTTCCTCAGGAGGACTCGGCACTATGGGCTATGGTCTTGGCGCATGCATAGGCGCTCAGCTGGGGCAGCCGGATAAGCTTTGCATAAATATTGCGGGGGACGGATGCTTCAGAATGAATATGAATGAGCTTGCAACTGCCAGCCGATACAATATTCCGATTATACAGGTGGTAATAAATAATCATGTGCTTGGAATGGTGCGTCAGTGGCAGACATTGTTCTATGGAAAGCGTTATTCACAGACTGTACTGAACGATAAGGTGGATTTCTGTAAGGTTGCGGAGGCATTGGGCTGCGCCGCAATCCGTGTTACAGAAAAAGCGGAGGTGGCTCCTGCCATCGAAAAGGCAATTTCTTTGAAATGTCCTGTGCTTATAGATTGTATTATCCCTGAGGATGACAAGGTATTCCCGATGGTTCCGGCAGGAGCGCCGATAAGCGAGGTGTTTGACGGAGATGACATTGATGAGAAATAATTGGTCAATTTGATTTTGCAATAAATTCAGCGGAAAAGTACAAATGAAAACACATACGACGGGTGAACAAAAACATAATTTTTTCAGAGCCACGGCTATTATAATTACAGTACTGCTGTCCGCAGCGCTTTCCGTATATTTTCTGCTGGCATTTTATTATCGCGGCGGCTTCGGTCTGAATACATGGATAAACGGGGTATATTGTACAGGAAAGACCGTTGAGGAGGTTAATGAGGAGCTTTTGTATGCTGCAGAAGCTCCCGTTATTGTATTAATGACCCAAAAAAACGGCTTTACTGACTGCATAAGGCTTGAAGACTTTGAATTTTCATGTGAATATTTGCCGGCGCTTGAGGAATATGTAGAGGAGAGTAACTCTTTATTATGGCTTGATAACATTACTCTTCATAAAAACCACTATATTTTGCCACAGATAACCTATAATGAGGGAAAATTCCGTGAGGCATTTGAAAATTCATTGTCAGTGCTTTCCTATTCCCAGACTGAAGAAGGCTGCAGTCTGCAATATTCGGACGAGGAGGGCTGGACATTTTACAATGGACTTGAAGGCAGGCTTGACGTTGACAAGGCTTTTGAACTGATACAGACTTCGCTGGAGAAGGGGCAGGGTGAGATTGTAATCAATCTTGACGGGCTTGACTGCTTTTATGATGTGCCGATGGATGATGAGCAGCTTAAGATAAAGGAAGTATGGGAAAGGCTTGATGCTTTTCAGCATATTGGTATCATCTATGATATGGGGGATGAGCAGATAAGACTGAGCGATTTCCCCGGGCTTGTCGGAGCTTTTATTAAAAGAGAGTACAGGGAGGACATTGGCGGTGGAATGGATTATCCCGTTATTTCTTCGGATGGACGGTTTATCCCTGACGAGACGGCTGTGGAGGAATTTATATCGGAGCTTGCCGATATCTATGATACATATGGCAGGGAAAGACAATTTCAGAGCACAAGGGGCGACCTTGTTACGATTCCGGCCGGAGGCACATATGGAACAAAGCTTAATCAGGAGGCTGAGGTGGAATACCTTATGGAGAAGCTTCAGGAGGACGATGCTCTCCGGGTAATACAATTACATGTGCCGGAATATGAGAAACAGGGAATGGTGCGTGGAAAGGATGATATTGGAGATACATATATAGAAATAGATATGACTCAGCAGAAAATGTATTATTATGAGGACGGCGAGCTTGTAATAGAGACCGATGTGGTTACCGGTAATACCAGCCGGAGGATGGGAACGCCTGAGGGCGTGAATTATGTGTATAATAAGCAGAAAAACAGAATTTTAAGGGGAGAAGGCTATGCCTCACCGGTTAAGTTCTGGATGCCCGTAAAAGGCAGTATAGGAATACATGACGCTTCATGGAGAAGCGAGTTCGGCGGTGAAATATACAAGACCAACGGTTCTCATGGCTGTATTAATACTCCGTTGGATGTAATGGAGGAGCTATATGATTTGGTTGAAACAGGAACACCGGTTATTATGTTTTACTGATTATCTGTATGCCGCACATAATACTTAAAAAGGTACGCGCACCACGGACAATTTTAAAATAATTAGTCAATGCGGTTGACTTAAGGAATTTTAAAGATTATTCTATATCTATTGATTTTTATTCGTATATACTAATTTGAGGAGGATAATTAAATGGCACGTGTTTACAATTTTTCTGCCGGTCCTGCCGTACTTCCTGAGGAGGTATTGAAGGAGGCTGCGGATGAGATGCTTGACTACAGGGGAACGGGAATGTCCGTTATGGAGATGAGCCATCGCTCGAAGGCATTTGAGACTATTATCAGGGAGGCCGAGGCTGACCTGAGAGAGCTTATGAACATCCCCGACAATTATAAGGTGCTGTTCCTTCAGGGTGGAGCAAGCCAGCAGTTTGCAATGATTCCCATGAATCTGATGAAGAACGGCAAGGCTGCATATATTGTTACAGGACAATGGGCGAAAAAGGCATATCAGGAGGCTAAAATCTACGGCGATGCAGTTGAGGTAGCGTCAAGTGCGGACAAAACCTTCTCTTACATACCTGACTGCTCCGACCTTGATATACCTGAGGATGCAGACTATGTTTATATCTGTGAAAACAATACCATTTATGGGACAAAATATAAAACCTTGCCTGATACAAAGGGACATACGCTTGTTGCGGATGTATCAAGCTGCTTCCTTTCCGAGCCTGTTGATGTCACAAAATATGGTGTTATTTATGGCGGAGTCCAGAAGAATATAGGTCCTGCCGGTGTTGTAATAGTTATTATCAGGGAGGATTTGATAACGGACGATGTGCTTCCGGGTACACCGACAATGCTGCGCTATAAGACTCATGCCGACAATGCCTCGCTGTATAATACGCCTCCGGCATATGGCATATACATATGCGGCAAGGTGTTCAAGTGGCTTAAAAAGATGGGCGGACTTGAAGCTATGAAGGAGCGCAATGAAAAGAAAGCGGCTGTTCTTTACGATTATCTTGATGAGAGCAGGCTTTTTCATGGCACTGTAAGAAAAGAGGACCGCTCAATTATGAATGTTCCTTTTGTTACCGGGGACGATGAGCTTGACGCTAAATTTGTCAGGGAGGCAAAGGAGGCAGGCTTTGAAAATCTCAAGGGGCACAGAACTGTAGGAGGAATGCGCGCAAGCATATATAATGCGATGCCTCTGGAGGGGGTTGAAAAGCTTGTGGAATTTATGAAGAAATTTGAGGCTGAGAACCTTAAATAATACAAATGTTTATTGTGCGCCGAGGGCGCTTCTGAATGGAGGAAAAAATGTATAAGATAAGCTGTCTTAATCCTATTTCTAAGGTAGGTATTTCAAACCTCACCGCAGATTATCAGGTTACGGAAAATGTAAGCGAGGCTGAGGGTATTCTGGTAC
>JAJQGF010000267.1 GCA_021200695.1 Lachnospiraceae bacterium | reverse complement strand
CATCAAAGGCCTCCGCCGCCCTCCAGATGTCACGCATGTTCTTCGTAAGCCCCCGGTAAAAGCGGACCAGATATTCCAACACACAGCTGTCATATTTTCCTCTGGTAAAAATATAATATGCCGCAGCGGTCAGCGCTGGCTCCTCCGTCTCCATACTGCGCGGTATCATTATGTTCAAAAGCTTTAGCAAAAGCCTAGGCTCAATAAAATACGGCCCATACTCCCGCATCCATTCGTATGCTGTATCATATCTGCCCCTCGCTGCAATGTACTTAAGCACAAGACGCCTGTCAGACGCAGAAAGACTCTCCTCCTCAATGCTGTCAAGACATATGTCCATTGCCTTCAAATCATCATTTTCATAATAGTAATCAAGCAGTCTTAAAAGCAGCAGCCGCTTATAGCCCGATGATATTTTTTCTGACAGCATAAGGTCAAGACCTCTCTCCGCGTCAGACGCCTCAAGAGCTTCAGCATCTCCCACACTTTCAAAAATATACAGATTAAAATTAATATTATCCCTCTCAAAGGCTCCCAATCTGTTAATAAACCTGCCCGGAAGCATAAGCTTCTCAAGCGTATAGTCAACACTGTCCGTAAAACGGTTTCCATACGCATCCTCTAATGCTACCGTAAAATCATTGCCATATACGGAAGCCCAGCAGCCTCCGTCATTTACTGCATATTCAAGCGGCTCAAGGCTTTCCGGATAATATATGTATACTTTTTTGATTCTCTCATCAGATATCTCTACACGGCCGGCAAACATAAGCCTTGACAATGAAGCCGCAGTCCTGGCATTTATCATGCCGTCAGTCAGGAGCTCTGCATATACCGCAGCAAGATGTCTGCTTATATGCTCCTTCTGTATCTGTTCTGTAACAAAATCCTCCATTTTTCCCCTGTATGCCGCATACATATCAGGAAGTCTGTCCCTGTTTTCCAGAATATAATGATAGAGATATGCGCTGCGCTCCCAATCAAGATTATTCTGATATGAAAAATACATAAGCACCGTGTCCGGAATGTCCTGAAGTGTATCCATATCAATAGATACAAAATAATATTCATAGATATTCGTAATCCTCAGTCTGGCCTCAATGCCTGCCCTGTACCATACTGCCGCATCTCTGTCGGTTCTTCCGCCTCTTATAAGAAGCGTACATACCTCCTGAAGTATACGCACATCGTTATTTTTTTCATATAATGTCTCAAGAAGCCTCAAAAGTATGGGGGAATACTCCTTCGTCCTTCCACACAGATACAATAAATGCTCAGTCATATCCGCCGACAGCACATCGTTTTTCACTCCGTAATTAACCACCTGAAGCTCAAACTGGCCAAGCCTTCTCACAAGAGGCGGATTGCTGTTTATAAGCGCCAGGGCTTCAATGTAAATTACCGGACTTGTACAGCCCTCTGAAAAAAGCCTCTCCAGAAAAGCCCATTTTGAAGCAGGCTTTTCTGCATATTCATCTGACATATATAACAAAAGCCACCCAATTCTCCAATTTCCCCTGCTGCGCCGGTAAAGCTGCTCAATATGCTCTGCCGCATCCCTTACATACTCGTCCTCCGTATGTATAAGTGTAATGAGGTACCAATGGTATGCCAGCATTGCGTCCACATCCTCATCACTGTTGTCTATCAGGTCAGCAACATGATCCAGAATCCAGCCGGCCTCATTGTATCTTTCCTCTGTTATAAGCACCTGAGCCTGAAAAAGCCTCGCCTCAATATCCTCCTCGTTCATTGCCGCAAGACGCTCAACCAGCCTGCCCGTATCCTTCAACCATGCCGCAGTTGATACCTTTTTAAGCCGAAAATCCGTATACGAGCGCATCAGCCGGGCTATTATCCTCTTTCTCATAAGCACAGCCTGCACCGCGGGATTATCATGTCCTGTCTGCACCTCTACAGCCACCTCAAGCGATACATATGAATTAAACAGATAAACCTTAGCGCGGTTTTTCCCCCGATGGCACAGTGAAGTGTCAATAAACACGGGAAGTCTGCATACGCTGCCAAGAAAATCATCGTCAGATATAAATTCCTTCTCGGTAAATACAAAATCTCCCTCGCACTCGACATTAAGCGCCGTATAGCCCCAGCCGCTCTTATTTATTTCTATCTCCGTCTCCGTGACAGAATCCGAGCTGTCCCTTGTGAGTCTGGTAATCTCTATACGGTTCTTAGAGGTAAAATATTCTACCCGCTGCTTCTTTTTAATGTGAAGCAGGAATTCCTCCACATTCTGCCCATTTCCCTTATTTGCACTGAGAGCCCTGTAGCAGTCAAAATACTGTGCATCACTTCCGGTAAGGAGGTTTACGAATTCATCACTGTAAAAGAGCCTTACAGCCTCCTTCCAGCTGCTTTTTGCAAGATTTGCAAAGTGAAAAAGGTTTTTTATGCTGCCTACAGATGAATTGATGGCATTGTGCTCAATATTTACCACAAAGGGCAGATAATATTCCCCTCTGCTGCTGCACACATAAAAAGACCCCTTTATCACATCGCCCTCCTCAGAATGTACTCCGTTAAAGCGGTATGCAATTTCCACATCGCTTCCGGAAAACTCTTCGCCTGGGCATTCCATTCTCATGTCAGAGCTTACAACATAGCCGCGTGTAATACCCCCTGGGACTGAAATTATGTGAAAGGAGCCTTCATATATACTTTCCTTTTGCAGTGTCAGTTCTATTTTAGAGCATGAAAAATCAAGTGTACCGTTTTCATAATCGAAATTACCCTCACGAATACGATTGATTATATCCTGCATCTGAACCCACCTGCTTCTTTTGCTGTATACGGCACATTAAAACCATGTGCCTGCCATATCTTAGATTAGTATAACAAATTATGGCTTATAGGGCAAATAAAATTATCTCTACAGCATTAACGCGGAATTTACGCGCCGCCAAAGGTATATGTGTGGTAAAGACACGCTTTCGCAAGTGTCTTTACCACACATATACCTTTGGCGGCGCGCAGCTTACTCAGGTTAATGCTACAGGTTAAGCCTTTTAGTGATTATACTGTGTGAAGCAAAATAAAGTGCAACGCTTATAATAATGGAAATTATAATGCTCATATCCCTTGAAAAAAACTGCTCAAGTTCGTACGAATAACCGCCAAATTCTGAAACTCCGATATTTATAACCATTCCCACAAGCTGTAAAACAGATGAAATTATACTGCCGGCAAAGGATATTGCAAAATAGGCTATGATTCCAAAAAGCACTTTGAGCTTTTTTGCAAGCTGTCCCAATGTAATCGCTCCAAACAATGTGCTTGCAGTAACCATCGGACCTCCAAACAGCAAAAACACAAAATATATAATATAATGCAGCTCAGTAAATGTAAATGTGTCAAAATAGGGTGAAAAAATATCTGCTATCTCCGACATTATTTCGCCATATGTCATATCGTAAGTCAATGCATGCACAAAGGATACAATCAATATAAATACAGAGGTCATTATTGATACTGATATAATCATAGTCCATGCCGCATTAACAATAATTTTGCTTACCAACAGCTCATGCCCCGACACAGGAAGGGTATGAGTCAGATATCCCTCGTCCGAATACATTGATTTGTAAAAATGTATGCTCTGATATATCACACTTCCAAAGCTTGCTCCGACTAACGCTATTATATACATAACGACAGTCCCCATAAATGACATAACAAAAAAGGTTATCATTGTCTCAGGCGCATCCACGTTTCCTACGAACAATTCGCGAACAACAGGCATATTAAGCATTACTGCTCCCAAAAGCGTAAATGCAGCTATAACAATAAGTATTATACATTCTACCTTATACAGATTTCTCCATTCATATTTCATAAGCCTGCCTGACATGCAAATACCTCCCTGAAATAAGCGTCAACCGATTTTCCGTATTTCTCCCTGATATTATCGACAGAGGTGTACATCACGATTCTTCCTCCACGCATAAATATCACCTCATCCAGAACCTGCTCAATATCACTTATAAGATGCGTTGAAATAAGCACTGTGGCTTCGGGATTATAATTATTTATAATAGTACGCAGAATATAATCTCTCGCTGCCGGGTCAACACCTGCTATAGGCTCGTCCAGAATATAAAGCTTTGCCCTGCGGCTCATCACCATAATAAGCTGCACCTTTTCCTTTGTGCCCTTTGAAAGCGTCTGTATCTTTACGTCCGGCTCTATTCCAAGATTTTCCAGCATCATATAAGCTCTTTTTTTATCAAAATCACTGTAAAAGTCTTCAAAAAAATCAAGGACCTCACAAATTCTCTGTCCATCGCTCAGATATGTCCTGTCCGGAAGATATGCAACGTGCGCCTTTGTCTCTATCCCTACCGGCGCGCCGCATATTCTTATGCTTCCGCTCGTAGGTGTCAAAATTCCGTTCATCATTTTAATAAGAGTTGTCTTACCGCTGCCATTAGGTCCCAAAAGACCGATTATCCTGCCTCTGGGAAGCTTTATTGAAATATTTCCGACAGCCGGATTTTTGTTTACATCATATATCTTCGTGAGACCGTTTATCTCCACCAAGCAATTTTCCATAATGCTAATCATCTCCCTCAATTAATTGTGTAAGAAGCTTCATGGCTTCCTCCCTTCTGTATCCGAGCCTCTCCATTTTTGAATAGAACTCCTTCGCATTTTTCAGGGCAAGTCCCTGCCTGATGCCTGCTATAAGC
>JAJQGF010000326.1 GCA_021200695.1 Lachnospiraceae bacterium | reverse complement strand
GATGAGTTATCTGAAAGCATAATGAACCTTTTGATATTCCTCGAAGTTGACTTTCTTTCCATGAATAATGAATGTCGCATTATGAATTATGACAGGGTTTTATGGAAATATATCGAAAAAGAAGGCGGAAATCAATATGCTCTTGCCGTGTTTCCTGATGATAAAAAATATAAACTTGACAGCAGAGAAGTGTGTAATTGGTGTGTCCTTGAGGAAATTAGAGAGGACAGTTTTACTCAAAAAATTGAGTCTGGCATGAAAGAACGACATAATCCTGTATATTCCAATCAGAAACCTGATAAATGCTTCAAAATTGATTTTTATACGGAAAAAATAAGGCTGGAAAATGCACGTAAGGATGTTGAAGATAATAGCAATAAAGCAAATGAAATTGATAGGCTTTTAAAACGATTACAAAAGTGTGAAAGCGGAGAACTGTTTTGTACGGAGGAACTGGGATGTGATTCGGGAGTTCAATGTCCGATAAAAAAAGAAATTGCGAAGTTAATAAATTAGCAGAAGAGGATGCTTGGAGATGAAAAATAGAAGTAGCATACCCAAACCAGAAAGTGATAGAATTAATGCAGATGAAGTTAAAAGAATGCAAAATCATTATAATGAAATGGAAACCGGAAAATATAAATTTCAGAGGTTCTTTTTTTCAATAGTATTTAATTTTGACAAAAGTTTATTTGCAGTCCTTTCTGGAGCCGCAACTGGATATGGTGCCAGTACCCTCTCAAATTTATTGAATGTAGATAACCTAAATACAGTGGAAGAGGCTGTTATGCAATTTATTCGATTTGTGTTTTCCGCTGGCTTTACAGTTTCTCTCATTCTCTTTTTCGCAGATATAATAAAAGCACAGGAGAGCGGTTCAAACTATATCAAATCAGAATCCTATCATGTTTCAGTTAAAGATATAAGGAAGGAACGTGATACGCTGGTATATCAATGTTGCCTGAATTCAATCAGAAAACTTGAAATCACGTTTTGCATGAGTGCTATTTTTGCAGTATTAATGGTAGTTAGTTATCTTTTTGGATTTATTATTTTGGAAAGAATCGAGGTGGCAGTGCAATGGGCAATTTCTCAAGTAATGAAATACACAGGATTGTGATAGATGCTTATGATAAAATTGCATCTGAGTATACAAGCGCTTATGCAGAGGATGATGAATATGACTTCAGATATTTAAAGCTTTTCATTGAGAGGCTAAGGGGAAAGCGCATTCTTGATATGGGGTGCGGAACGGGAACAATTATGTCTTTTATGGACAGACAGGGATTTGAAATCACAGGAATTGACGCATCAAAAGGTATGCTTTCCATAGCTCAAAGGGACTTCCCAGCGTTTGATTTTGTTGAGGGAAACATTTTGTCTACGTGCTTTGATGATGCCGATTTTGATGGTATTATTCTGTCATACACCGTTAATCACTTTACTGACGATGACATATCAAAACTTGCGACTGAAATAGATAGGCTGTTAAAGGAGAATGGATTGGTATATATATCCGCTCATGTTGGAAATGGTGAAGGAATCTTTCCTGACCCCTTAGATGCCAGCTTGAAAATATATTATAACTTATTGACGCAGGACAAATTAGACCGGTTATTTTCAGGATTTCAGCGAGTATATTTTGAAACAAGAAAATCATTTGGAGAGGAAGAGTTCCTGTGGGATAAGATGTTTTTGGTGTATGAAGCAAAGAAAAGGATGTAAAACATGCTGATGAGTCGAATTCATTATAAGATGCGGAAGCATCCGAATGCGATTGCTGTTGATAGCTACAGTTTTATTTGGCTTACTCAAAATCCACTAAAACTAATAGAAATTACAGGTTGTTTAAGGGAAGACCCGTATAAATGAGAAGGTAAAATTATGAGATATTCTGTTACACTAAACGAAGAAAGATATATTGTTGATGTGGATTGTTGTGAACAACCAACTGCTGTGAAAAATTGTGGAGAAGCCAATAGCGGTTCTATTAAGAACATAGATTCAGATGCGGATGGACATAAATCATATGAATATTCTAAAGTTATTTCATATGAAGCTGTCAAACTAGAATATGAATCTTGTATTCACAGGTCAGAAAAACTTGACAATAAAATTTACATAATGCTAACAGTATATGCCTTTATTTTTGCTTTACTTACATCTTCAATTAATCAAATAAATCAATTTGCCTTTCCGAAGGATATGGCACAATTAGCACTTATTATTATTTTTTCTCTGTTACTTTTCATTGATTTGCTTATATATTTTATATCGTTGACTAATATGGTGAGTTTGATTAAAGCAGTACATTTAAATCGTTTTGTTAGCGGAGAAGTAATAGATAAGGAATTAATGGGGGAACCGGAAATGCCTGTTATGAGATATGTATTAGGCCATTATGTAGATTGCATTAATATAAATAATTCGATATTGGAAGACAGGTATGAAAAGTTTAATCGTACTGTATATGCAATAGTTATTGTTTTGGTCATATCAATATTAATAGCTATACTTGAAAATTTTATTATGATTAAAGTATGAATGATTGGAGGATGATTATTGAAATGGATGATGAATTTTGGGAAAAATGCAAAAAAGGTCCTATAACACAGAAAGACTTGCCATCTTATAATCAAGTCTCATCATCTTTTTTTGACTCTGATAAGAAAGGAGAAGAGAAGAAACCTGTTTATAGTGGCTCTCAATATTTATATTATGAATTAAACAATAAAACTGTGAAGAAAGATGAAGAATGTGAGGAAGAATGAGAAAGTTTTAACTCAAAAAGAAATTATTGAACGTATGAGTTGTACCATTGAGAAACGTGAAAGCATTTTTTATGATTTTATAAGGAGCGTGTTCATAGATACACATAAGGACTCGCGAAATTTATTTGACTATTTTTAGCTGCCTTCAACTATGATAAGAAGGTGTATAGCATTAAATCATGATTTTTCATAATTTGTTCCTACTTCTGTTTATCAGTTTATTGTACAGAATTCTTTAAATGAGAGAATTAAAACTTTTTTATAATTTGTCTTCTTTTTAAATTTGTGAAAACTGGAATTACCTACATCGATGCAGTTTTCTCAAGCACTTCGGGAATGGTAACAGCAGATGAGGATTGGTAGTATTGTGTTGAGAATATTAAAAGGAGGTATGGCAGATGATACTTCAAAAACATTTTAAATTTGATACTGATAAAGGATTGGTGTGTGAAAACTTTGCGGATGTAGAGCACTATATTGAGGCTAAAATTATAATTCTACAAAATTATGAGAATTATTCAAACAAGGATGTGAGACTTGGACTTCTTCAGGAAATTCTGAATATGTATGCCGAAGACATTGTTGCTCCAGACATTGATATGTCTGCAATGTCTAATTGCGTATATAGTGATAAAATGAATTTTAATCAAATGCTTATGTATTTTGATTTCATAATGATTCTTGGAAGCATTGAATACAATGTATTTGACTATGACAAAAACAAGATTAAGTATGTTGAGGATGGTGTGAACGGACCGATTTCAACTGCCAACATGTTTGCCAGTGGCTACGATGAATTATATAATGCCAAGAAAGAAAGGAAAAAGGCTGCCTATGGGGCAACCCTTATCTTTGTAACCACACTGGAATCCGAGCTGAGAAGAAAATTTAAATCGCGTTTTATTAAAAGAAAGACAATTGAAATCGAACAGCGCATAACTGATGGAGCATTTTCGCCTACACGAGAGCAGAGAGATTTACTGGCTTGCCTTGAACAAAAAGAAACTGCAAAAGTTTATAACAGGGTCTATGCAACATCTGAAGCTGCGTATGAACTTTTTTCGTTAGCGGGTGTTATTGATATTCCGGGCGAACAGAAAAACCTTTTACAGAATAAAACAACGCTTAATCAGCTATTGGGTTACACAATCTTCAGTTCAGAAGTAGAAGCGTCTTTTTTGGAGACAATGAAAGTTTTATTCAAAACTGGAAATTTGAATTTAAGAAATGATATGGCACATGGTGGATTTGGGTATAAGAATTACTATCACTTAACGGTCACAAGCATGCTCTATTTTTTGTGCGGAATAGTTATAGATGATCATTGTTGGAAAAACTAACATGGAATTTCTCTTACAGAGAAAAGAGTATTTCCAATATTCAGCCTAAGGTACAATTGAAAATTGTTTATTTTTGTGAGAATGGCCGGAATACTCACGCTGGCTGTGCGTCCGTATATGGCATATTTTGGCTTTACCGACAAGCTTCACAGCAACCAGACAATTCAAAGTTCTTTCTGATGCAGAGTGAGCGCTATGGCAGCGATGCAGAAGGTGTGGTTCTGGCAGAAGATGGATCGGTTGTGGTAGACGGCTGCAGAGAATTTGATGAAAAGACAGTCAATCAGATACGGATATTCCTGCATCCGCCGCCAGAGACGAAGAAGCCTGATGCAAAACCTGAAGAAACATCTGTAAAAATATCGGAAGAAGAAAACTGCTGGCCAATCTCTGAAAACGCAGAAGAGGTTCATAATAAGAAAACCGCAGAAGAACAGCAGATGGACGAAATTGAAAGGCGGATCAACAGCCTGCCTGAGCCGAGAACAATCAACGGGCGTGTCTCCGTCCTCGACAGGCTACATATCATCCAGGCCAAACGTGCGATCAGGGAAGGGAAAAAGCCTCCGCGCATAGGGGCTGAACAGAAAGTGAAGCGCA
>JAJQGF010000084.1 GCA_021200695.1 Lachnospiraceae bacterium | reverse complement strand
CTGTTATTATGCCGCGCAGAAACGGAGAAAAACGAATGCTTAATTATGAGACAGAAAACGAAGGCTTATTCAGAAGCTGGCTGAAGGCCCAGACCGGGGAGAATGGGATAAGGCGCTACACAGACAACGCCGTAATTGCATATTCGTATGCACTGAGAACCTGCTGCCGTAATCTTAAGCCACATGCAGCTGACAATATATTCCGATACCGCGATATTCAGAACTTTGAAGCCCTGCTGCCGCACATTACCGGCGCCGATAATTTTGATGAGGTTAACCGCGAATCAGGACATGGCACATTTCTGGCTGCAATCAGGCTGTATCATGCATTTCTGCAGGGCGGCTCCGCCTCTGTCGCCCCCGAGGTATATGCTCCCTTCTACCTGTCTAAGGATGTCTCCGACACAGAATACAGTACAGACCGCGGAATTGAATTTCATTATGAGGAGGTGCCCATGAAGCCTCTCCAGAAAATATATTACGGTACTCCCGGCACAGGAAAATCATATCTTGTCCGATGCATAACAGAAAAAGAGTACCCTGATTCCGAGGCTCGTGACGCCCACTGTAAAAGGGTAATTTTTCACCCGACCTATACATATGGGGATTTTGTCGGCTGCATCAAGCCGCTTATATCTCTTGACAAACCACTTGATTATGTTTATTCGGCCGGTCCCTTTACTATGCTTTTAAAGGCTGCCTTTTTAAACCCTTCGGAGAAGTATTACCTTATCATTGAGGAAATAAACCGTGGAAATGCCCCGGCGATATTCGGTGATTTGTTCCAATTACTCGACAGGCTTGAGAGCGGCAAATCCGAATATTCTATTCTGAACAATGATATTGCCGCATATTTTTCAAGAGACCCCGGGCTGCATAAGCTTTTCTGCGACGGCAGAATATGGCTGCCTGCAAACTTTAATATAATTGCAACAATGAATACTGCTGATGAAAATATATTTGTATTGGATAATGCTTTTAAACGCAGATTTACATTGGAATATGTGCGTATATGCTTCGATAACCTTCCCGCGCCGTGGACCGCTCACTGCGCTGCATTTGCGGGGGAAAGGCCTCTCACTGAGGTATTCTCAGGGACGCCTGTCGGTGAATATGCAAATCTGCTGAATTTACAGGGAAGGCTTAACCGTAACTGGCCAACCTTTGCGCTGCTTGTGAACCATATTATTGACGAGGAAAACCTGAGCCTCAGAAAAAATAACGCATATAACGCCTGCCTTATAGCCGAAAATAAAAAGCTCGGCCCCTTTTTTGTGTCTGAGCAGGATTTATCGGACAGGGAAGCCTTCATAAACAAGGTTGTCTTTTTTTTAAAGCAGGATGTCTTTGGGCAGTCAGGGCATTATATGACTGCGTCCTATGAGGAAATATATAACAGGTATGTGACTTCAGGGGAGGATATTTTTGAGCTGCTAAAATAGCGTCACTGCATGAAGGCCTGTAAGACTGCCGCATCCTCCCTAAGCCTCTCCCACTCCATTCCCGAATATGAATATTACGCCGTTTCCGCGCATACACTTGATTGATACAGCAGAAGGCGGAAAATCAAGTGAAAATAATTAAAAAACGTGTAATATCGGCAAAGCAGCTGATGGTAATGTGCATACTTCTTCTTTCATTCACATGCGGCACTGCTTTTCTGTTTGGATATAAACGTGATGAAAAGCGTTTTGCCGACATAACCTCAGAGCTTTTTGTTTCTGAAATGAAATCCAACACCCTTAACATGCATTATACTCTGGCATATCCTGAAAACTACGGAATATATGATTATGACGCTGTACTATCGTGCTACAGTGCCGAAAAAACTCTCGAAGAAAAAGACAATTACCAAAGCATACTTGATTCTCTCTACGAAATCAATCCCGACAAGCTGATTGAAAACGACCGATATACTTACATGCTGCTGCTTCGTACTCTTGAAAACTCTCTGGCGCTGTGCAGCTATACATATTACGATGAGCCGCTGTCGCCGGCCTCAGGCGCACAGTCGCAGCTGCCTATACTGCTTGCAGAATATACCTTCAGAGATAAGGAGGATGTAGAGGATTATCTTAAACTCCTCGACCAGAGCGATGAATATTTTGAATCGCTGCTGCGCTTTGAGCAGGAAAAAAAGGATGCCGGTCTGCTAATGTCCGAAAGCTCTCTTGAAAAAGTAAAGGAGCAATGTGACACCATTATCACATCCGAGGAGCTGACCTCGGAAACTCATTTCCTGCAGACAACCTTCAGCGAACGTCTGGATAAGCTGCTCTCCGAAGGGTTGATAACAGAGGATGAGAAGCTCGCGTATATAAGCGAAAATAACCGGCTTCTGCGCACAGTCCTTTTACCTGCTTATGAGAAGCTGGGCGACGGACTGTTTATACTCGAGGACGAGACAATACCTACGGCCGGGCTCGCCTCAAAGCCTGACGGCGCGGAATACTACAGGCTTTACCTCATATCGCAGACCGGCTCATATAGGGATATCTCCGAGATAAAAAAGCTGCTGCTGTCAGCGTTTACCGAGGAATGGAATACCATACAGGATATTGCAAAGGATAATCCCGACGCGGCGCTTCTGTATATAAATGACGCGGAAATAATATTCCCATATGAAACCGCTGACGAAATGCTGGCCGAACTTCGGTTAAGCATGGAATCCGCCTTTCCCTCCACTGTTTATGAAGGAGATGAGACCCCGGCAGTTCAGGTCAAGGCGGTTTCTCAGTCCCTGGAGCCATATTGCGCGCCGGCATTTTATCTTACAGCGCCCATCGACGATACCGACAATAATGTCATTTATATAAATAACAGAAACTCCCCTCAGGGCTTAGAGCTTTACACAACCCTTGCGCATGAGGGCTATCCCGGACATTTATACCAGACTGTCTTTAATAATCATTATTCCGCGGAAAATAATGTGAACAATGTAAGGCAGCTTTTATGGTATGGCGGATATCTGGAGGGCTGGGCAGTATATGTTGAATTCATTTCCTATGATTACGCATCAGAGCTTTACAGCTCTATGAATCAGGAGGACATTGCCGATACAATACAAATAGAGAAGCATAACCGCAGCCTGCAGCTATGCCTTTATTCTATATTGGATATTATGATTAACTATGAAAATGCTTCCAGCGTTCAGATTGCCGAGGTATTGAGCAGCCTTGGAATCAATTCCGCCTCCTCAGTAAGCTCCGTATATTCATATATTGCCGAAGAGCCCTGCAATTATTTAAAATATTATCTCGGTTATCTTGAAATATCAGAGCTGAAAAAACAGGCTGAAGCGCTATGGCAGGACGATTACAGTGATATGTCCTTTCATACCTTTTTTCTTGAAAGCGGTCCCTCAGATTTCACCTCCCTGAGCGAGCGTCTTGCGGCGCAGACGCCGTAAATTACACTATGGACTAAAAAGCCAAATTATGCTATTATTGTTCCTGTGCATTACGCAGACTGCATTTACTACAGCTGCAGATAAATATTTATGATTAATAATATAGGAGACTGCCATGAACAATTCAGAGCTTAAAAGGCATGCAAATGATGTCCGCAAGGGCATTATTACTTCTGTTCACAGCGCTAAGGCCGGCCACCCCGGCGGCTCGCTTTCCGCAGCAGATGTATTTACTTATTTATATTTTGAGGAGTTAAATATTGATTCTTTAAATCCCTCATGGGATGAACGGGACCGCTTTGTCCTCTCAAAGGGACATTGCGCTCCCGGTTTATATTCCACGCTTGCAAACAGAGGCTTTATACCGGTTGAGGACCTCGTTACACTGAGAAAGCTCGGCTCATATCTTCAGGGGCATCCCTGTATAGAGATTCCGGGGATTGACATGTCTTCAGGCTCACTTGGACAAGGTATATCTGCCGCTGTCGGAATGGCTCTGGGCGGACAAATGGATAATAAGTCCTTCCGCGTATATACGCTGCTCGGCGACGGCGAGCTTGAGGAGGGCCAGGTATGGGAGGCCGCAATGTTTGCAGGCTTTCATAAGCTGGATAACTTATGTGTAATGGTGGATAACAATGACCTGCAGATTGACGGTCATCTGGAGCAGGTGTGCTCTCCCTATCCTATAGACAAAAAATTTGAAGCCTTTAATTTCCATGTCATCACGGTAAACGCACATGATTTTGACGAGCTAAGGGCAGCCTTTAAGGAGGCTCGTGATACCAAAGGAATGCCGACCTGTATTGTCCTTAAGAGCGTTAAAGGCAAGGGTGTTTCCTTCATGGAAAACAATGCAGACTGGCATGGCAAGGCTCCTAATGACGAGGAATATGCGGCCGCAATGGCAGAGCTCGACAAAATCGAGGCTGAATTAGAGAAAGCAGGTGAAGCATAATGGCAGAGATTAAAAAGATAGCAACCAGAGAGGCTTACGGTAATGCCCTGAAGGAGTTGGGTGCAGAGCTTCCAAACCTTGTTGTACTTGATGCAGACCTGGCCGCTTCCACAAAAACCGCTGTATTTAAAAAAAGCTATCCTGACCGCCACATTGACTGCGGTATTGCCGAGGCAAATATGATGGGTATTGCGGCAGGGCTTTCACTTGTAGGCAAAATTCCATTCGTAAGCTCTTTTGCAATGTTTGCAGCCGGACGTGCCTTCGAGCAGGTACGCAACTCGATAGGTTATCCTCCCAGCAATGATAAAGTCGTCGCTACACGTGCCGGAATTACAGGTGGCGAGGACTGCTCTACACAACAGTGAAACGAGGGGATTGCCTTGATGAGAA
>JAJQGF010000125.1 GCA_021200695.1 Lachnospiraceae bacterium | reverse complement strand
ACAAAATATGTACTTTTTTGTTTTTTTGTGACGCTTATGTCAATTACAATAATCTGGGGCGCTGCCTGCTTCTTATACCGCGACAGAGCCCATCTGGGCGAATTCGTGCAGGCCTCCTACAGAAGCAGCGCTGCTGTCCTCGGAATTGCTTTTATACAAAATATATATGGCACCTCAGGCATGGCGCCCCTTATGATTATCGGAACCGTTCCTCTGTACAATATAGCAGCCGTATTTATACTGTCTTTTACCGGCACCAATGTCTCCTCTCCCGACAAGGCGACCCTCAAAAAATCAGTTAGGGGTATCTTTACCAATCCCATTATAATCGGCATCCTGCTCGGAATGCTGTTTTCACTGTGCCGTGTGGAGCTTCCCGTTATATTGGACAAGACAATAAACAATATTGCCGTTCTCGCCTCCCCGCTTGCTCTGCTCGGTCTCGGAGCCGGCTTTGAGGGTAAAAAGGCCATTAAACAGCTCCCTTCAACTATAGCCGCCACCTTAATCAAGCTCGTGGCTCTGCCTGCGTTATTTCTTCCTCTCGCAATATATCTCGGCTTCACCGGAGAGAGCCTTGTGGCTATACTCATAATGCTTGGCTCACCAACTACCGCAAGCTGCTACATAATGGCGAGAAATATGGGACATGACGGTACGCTTACTTCAAGCGTCGTAGTCGCAGCAACCTTTTTCAGCTCGCTTACCCTTACCGGCTTTCTTTTCATACTGCGCAGTCTCGGCGTCATCTGACAAATACTTTAAACTAATTTACCCGCGAGTATAATGCTTGCAGCCGTCCCCGCCAAAGTGGCAAGCAATGCCCCTGCAAGGGTATACCTCGTCTTTGTAACCTTTGCAGCAAGAAAATATACGCTCATAGTATAAAAAATTGTCTCAGTACAGCTCATAAGTATAGATGTAATCATTCCCGCATAAGAATCCGGTCCGTTATTTTTAAATATATCCAATACAAGCCCTGTCGCCGCAGATGATGAAAACATCTTTACAACAATCAGCGGTATTAACTGTGACGGAAGCCCGACCGCACCGGCAACAGGCTCCAGAAGCTCCCCGATAAGCTCAAAAAAGCCCGATGCCCGCAGTATTCCTACTGCGACCATCAGACCTATCAGCGTGGGCATTATATCAATTACAGTCCTAAGCCCCTCCTTTGCACCGCGCAAAAATGTTTCATAAAC
The DNA here is from genome assembly GCA_021200695.1 of Lachnospiraceae bacterium. Classification (GTDB taxonomy): domain Bacteria; phylum Bacillota; class Clostridia; order Lachnospirales; family Lachnospiraceae; genus Acetatifactor. The sequence continues at coordinate 3,582 of JAJQGF010000125.1, read as the reverse complement.
CCTTACCCCGGATGCCAATCCGTAGCCTATTACAAAAAATATAATCAGCGGTATCAATATATCTGACACATGTGTCAACATCTGCATATGTACTTCTCCGCTATAGCCTTTGTAAAAAATATGCAGCTTCAAAGCCAAACATGCCGTATTTTAATATATCAGCCGTACTCCGTATCATTGCGCCTCCGGATACAGCGCCTCTATCTTCTCCCTGCTTTTTATAAAGCAGTCTAATATCCTCGGATTAAACATACCGCACTCACCGGATACTATCATATCGTATGACCGCTCCTTTGAATAGGCTTTCTTGTAAACCCTGTCATTTACAAGCGCATCATACACATCAGCTACTGATACAAGCTGTGCAGACAATGGAATATCATCACCTGTAAGTCTGTCGGGATATCCGTTTCCATCATACCTCTCATGGTGACTTCTGCAAATCTCGTAGCAGGTATCAGCATATTCCTTATCCCATACTCCCTCCATCTGCTCAAGTATTTCACAGCCTTTGGTAGTGTGGGACTCCATAAATTCGTATTCCTCCTTAGTCATCTTACCCGGCTTCATAAGCATGGCATCCGGTATGGTAATCTTTCCGATATCATGGAGTACGCTTGCTGAGCTTATAAGCTCTATCCGCCTGTCTGTAAGACCATACTCAGGAAATTCGGAGGCAAGCTCGCATGCCAGTATTTTTGTAATAGCCTCAATATTTTTCGCATGCTCCTTCATATCCATATTCCGGTATTCTGCAATATTTGCCATCGCATCGATAATGTTCTTTTTGCCGGCATTAATTTCCTCCGAGACAAAAAAGCTGCGGACCGCAAGCTGCACACGCTGCCTTACAGCCTTCTCCGTAAAGGGCTTCTGAATGAAATCAGTGGCGCCTCTGTCAAGGCATTTATTTTCAACTGCCACAGAACCGGGTCTGTCTATTATCAGCACCGGTACCTCCTCGTCCCAGCCCTTTTCCCTCATGGTCTCAAGTATCTTAAGCCCATCCACCTTGGGAAGAATAAGCTTTAAAAGCACCGCCTTAAGACTGCCAAGCCTCTCGCCTATAAGCGCAAGCGCCTGCTCGCCGTCCTCAGCCTCTAAAATCCTGGTCTCATCGTCCCTGAGCAGCTCACCTATTTCTGTTTTCTCAGCAGCCAGGCCATCTGCAATAAGTATCGTGTCGCGCATAAACTGTCCTTTCCGGTCATCCTGACCGCTTAATAGTTGTGGTATACCGCAATATTTTCATCCGTTGTCCTGCGTATGGTAACATCCATCATATATCGTGAATGCCACCTTTTACCGTTTACATCAATGGTCGCGCCCTCATAAAGCCTTCCGCGCACTACAACCTTTGCGTCGCTTATAAGCTTTATTTCTTCATTCATTTCCTTCTTTTTAAGATTCAAATCACCAAGCTGCTTTTTCTTCGTGTAAATAGCATTTCCAAGCTTTGAATACATCTCCTGTGTGCTTCGCACCTCGGGCGGATACTTTCTCTCATAATCCAGCTTTGCATTTTCAAGTATTTCGAGCTCCTCATGCGTACTCTTTATATCATCATGAAGCTTTTTAACTCTGGCTATAATATCTTCATTTATTCCGATTCTGATATAAGTGCTTACCCCCGCATTATTTCCGACATTCTGCGCCGTAATGCCCTTGACTGCACAGCTTCTTCCTCCTACAAGCGTACCCTTTGAATGTGATACCTCTATATGATTTCCTGCCTCAAGGTCACAGTTCAGGCAGTAATTAATCTGAATATTTCCGCCGGCTCTCACTCTCACACCCTCAAGAAATTTGCCGATAACATCATTTCCTGCGATAATACAGCCCTTGCCCTGTGCATTCATTCCCTGCCTTAGCACCACATTTCCGCCGCTCTCAATAACGGCTGCCTCGACAAAGCCGTCCACAACCACATCTCCTGCTGCGCGTATCTCAGTATGACTGCCCACATTGCCCTTTACATAAACATTGCCATTAAACACAATATTACCTGTGGCAAGCGTAGTGTCTTCAACAGTCAGCACATTTGAAACCTCCAGCTTATCCTCCTTAAGCTCAACCCAGCCGTCAGAAATAGAAATATATGTCCTCTTATCCGGCTCCAGACGGAAGCCTGAGCCGACAAGCACGCTCTGCTCCTTGCCCTTCATGGCGCTTAAGACTTCTCCCTTAACCGTATAGCCGTCACAGCCCTCCTCGGCAGGATGATATACAGCCAGCTTATCATTTACCCTTACAGTGTCAAACCAGTCAATATTCTGGTAATCTGCGGAGCCGTCCTCAAGTATTTTGGGCTTTCTGGTAATATCGGTTCTGAAAAAATATTCATACCACCCATCCCTGCCTGAGCGCGGAGCCTGACCACATGCCACCAGCACTGAGCGCTCCTTATAGGTACCGTCCACAACCTTCTTTATTTCCTTGCGCAGTATTCCCTTTCTCACCTTGTTCGCCCAAAGCTCATGCAGAACATTCTCCTCGGTAAATTCCCTGTTTCTGTCCACTATGAGCAGATGAACCTCCATATTGTCGGGGCTGATGAGTATTTTAAATGGATATTTGTCTTCCTCCTCATCCTCTTCAATCAAATCCTTAAGGATTTCACGTGTAGCATTAACATTTTTTTCGGCATTGCTCATGTCCTTCATCAATTCCAGACGTTTTTTGCGCATATCCGTGGCCGAAAAGCGCATTTTCCCATAAACCGCCGTCATAATCCCACTCTCGAGGCCTTTTCTTATCTCTCTCATCTGCTTATATGAGTACAGCGGATTGGCATACTGTGACGTATCAATCCTTCCCTCAAGGCCAAATCTCAGCTCCTGCATCTGCCGCCAATTATAGCACGGCTTCGCATATACAGATACGTCCAGCCCTTCCTCAAGTCCTATCCTTATCTCCTCAAGACATACTCCCCTGTATTCAATATTCAAAAAAGGCAGAATATCAACATCATGCTCAAATGAAATTCTAATCTGCTCAAGCTGCTCCGCCTCGTATCCCTCCTCAAGATAAGGATTTATGTCTATATTTGCCGCTCTGGCAAGCCTTATTTCCTTTAAAATATCCGCATCCCTGTCAACGTACTCCGAGACATCCACTCCATTCTCGAGGCCGCAGCGTACCTGCCGCATTTTTACATATGGAATTTCAGGCTCGGCATATTTAACAACCTCAACGCCCGCTTCAAGCCCTTTTCGTATCTCTGTCATCTGCAGCCAGTCAAACGCCGGGTCTGCATAGAACGATACATCAAGTCCCTCCATCAGACCGAGCTTTATCTGTCGCATCTGAATCGCCAGAAAATCCGGATTTTCATACCACGAAGTATCAAGCTGTAATGCCCCTCCATCGGTTATTTCCCGCAGCTGGTCTGAATTATAATCTATTGTTTTGTCATCATAATTATTATCACTCATAAACAATCCTCATCCTTCACAGCAAAAACAGATGTGTGCCATGCACCCGATTATCTTCATCTTTATTAATTTATTATATCATACAGTTTTTCTTATAACAAGCGTTTTACCCGACTTTTACCTTACAGCCTTTTATCTTACAGTATAC
>JAJQGF010000198.1 GCA_021200695.1 Lachnospiraceae bacterium | reverse complement strand
CAATTACAGCGCAGATTATAGCCTTTAAGCTGAGCGACTATATATATCTGATAATTTTTGCCGGTTTTATTATTGCATTTATTTCAAAAAGACAAAAAAGTAAAAATATAGGGCAGACAATATTTGCCTTTGGACTGCTGTTTCTGGGAATTGAGACAATGGGAGAGGTGATGAAGCCCCTTGCAGGCAGCCAGATATTTTTAAGTATGATTGACCATGTGAAGGATGTTCCTGTACTCGGAGTGCTCGTTGGTACGCTTATGACGCTGGTGGTGCAGAGCAGCAGTGCAACTATAGCCGTGCTTCAGAATTTTGCCGTACAGACCGGGGAGGACGGAGTCTCAAGCGTAATAGGGCTTGCCGGAGCAATACCCATATTGCTTGGGGACAACATAGGTACGACTATCACAGCGCTTCTTGCAAGCATAGGACAGAATAAGGATGCTAAGAGAACTGCTGTGGCACACTGCATATTTAATTTGTCGGGAAGCTTTGTATTTATATGGCTTATCAAGCCATTTGCCGCATTTATAAGAATGATTTCACCTGCCGGACCGGAGGTGGAGGTTATATCAAGACAGATTGCCAATGCGCATACAGCCTTTAATTTGGTAATGACTTTGGTATGGACTCCGCTTATTCCCATAATGGTAAAAATAGTAATGCGTCTGGTTCCGTCCTCAGGTGATGAAAATAGGAGTGAAGCAGGTGAGAGACTGCCAAAATACCTTGACGCCAGATTGGTGGAGCAGCCTGCCGCCGCACTTGAGCTTGCTGCAAAGGAGGTTCTGCATTACAGCGAGATGGTGAGAGCGCTCATAAATGATACCGCAAATGCTGTTCGGGACGGAGGTAAGGAGCTGTTAGATGAGATTACGGTAAAATGTGCTACGGTATCAAAGCTGAACGGACAGATAAATGATTATCTTGCCGGAATGTTTGCGGCGGGTGTGCTGACGGAGAAACAGACAAATCAGACGGCGGAGATTATGTATATGCTGTGCGATGTAGACCGGATAGCGCTTCTTTGCGGAGACATTGCGAATTCGGTAAATGAGCAGAGAGAGAATAAATATAAGTATTCAAAGGAGGCCATGAAGGACCTTGAAAAGAGCCTGAAAACAATTTCTGATATGTTTAGTGTGGCTATCGAGGTTATGAAAAATGGTGATGAGGAGAGTATAAGAAAAATTCGCAGGAAAAAGGAAAAGGCGCTTGATTTGGACATGGATATAAGAAAAGCGCATATGAAGCGCGTAAGTAAGGGAAAATGTGAAGCAAAGCTGACAGCGCCGTTTAACAGTATACTCCACAGTGTAGACCGTATGGGCAACTGCTGTGTAAATATTGCGGAGGCGGCTCTTGAAAGGGTTGATTTCAGTTACTTTATAAATATGACAAGGGAGACGCTTTCCGAGGCATGAGTCATATATTAGGACTGTATATGAGAGTGCGGCACGGAAATGAGGGTTAAGTTATGGATAATAAAAAAGCAATTTATAAGAACAGGGAATTGTCATGGCTGCTCTTTAATGAGAGGGTGCTTGAGGAAGCGGAAAATGAAAGTATTCCGCTGTGTGAACGGCTTTCCTTTACATCAATTTACCAGAGCAATCTTGATGAGTTTTTTATGGTGCGTGTAGGCTCATTGGTTGACCAGATGCTTCTCAAGAGGAATGTCAGGGACAACAAGACTAATATGACTGCCGGAGAGCAGATTGACGCAATTCTTTGTGAGGTCGAGGGATTAAATAAGAGAAGGGACATAGTTTATGAGTCTCTGATGTCCGGACTTGAGGAAAAACAGTTCAGGCTTGTGGATTTCCATAAAATTGGGGGTAAAGAGAGCGAATATCTTGAAAAATATTTTGATGATGAAATATCTCCGCTTATTTCACCTACAATGGTTGGCAAAAGACAGCCCTTCCCATTCCTCAGGGGCGGAGAAATCTATGCGGTTGCGGTGCTTGAGAGAAAAGGAGAAGCTTGGAATTATACCATGCACCAGCAATGTGTTTCCAAGATTAATAGAGGTTCCATCCGCTGCCGGAGCCTATATGCTTTCTGAGGAGCTTATTCTGCACTTTTTGCCAAAGGTATTCGACGGATATTATGTAAAGGCAAAGTCTCTTATAAGAGTAACGCGCAATGCGGACATCGACACAGATGCGCTTTATGATGAGGATTTGGATTACAGAGAATTTATGGCTGATATTATTAAAAAAAGGAAACGACTCGCGCCGGTCAGACTTGAGCTTTCAAGAGAACTTGACGGCAGAATTGTAGATATTTTGTGCGAATACCTTGAGATGGACAGAAAGTATGTTTTCAGAAATAACGCGCCTCTTGATTTATCCTTCCTTTTCAGGATTCAGGACATTATGCGTTATGAACAGGAGCTTTTTTATGATAAAAGGCTTCCACAGAAATCGCCGCAGTTTAAGAGTGGTGAGGCAATATTGAAGCAAATTAAGGAAAGGGATAAGCTGCTTTTTTATCCATATGACAGTATGAAGCCCTTTATTGAGATGCTTAGAGAGGCCGCAAATGACGCCGAGGTGGTGTCTGTAAAAATGACGCTTTACCGTGTCGCAAAGCAGAGCGAAATTATCGAAAGCCTGATAGAGGCTGCGGAAAACGGTAAGGAGGTGCTTGTGCTTGTAGAGCTTAAGGCGCGGTTTGATGAGGAAAACAATATAGAATGGTCGCGAAGGCTTGAGGAGGCGGGCTGTCATGTCCTGTATGGGCTTGATGGATTAAAAGTTCACAGTAAGCTGTGTCTGATTACCGGAAGGCGGGAAGGGCAGACGGAATACTACACACAGATAGGAACCGGAAATTATAATGAAAAGACTGCACGGGTTTACACGGATTTGTCGCTTATGACAGCTAATGAGAAGATAGGCCAGGAGACGGCAGCAGTATTCCAGGCACTCGTAATGGGTGAGGCGGTGGAAAATACGGATGAGCTTTTGGTGGCGCCCAAATGTCTGCAGAACAGGATAATTGAGATGATTGATGAGGAAATAGAGCATGCAAGAAAATGGGAGCCGGCCTACATAGGTATAAAAATTAATTCTCTTACGGACAAGAAAATAATAGACCGTCTGGTGGAAGCATCACAGGCGGGAGTAAAGGTAGAACTGCTTGTGCGTGGCATATGCTGCCTTATACCCGGGGTTGAGGGGTATACCGATAATATTCGTGTAATAAGTATCGTAGGCAGATTCCTTGAGCATTCAAGGATATACATTTTTGGCAGGGGAGACAGAATGAAGCTGTATATATCCTCAGCTGATTTTATGACGAGGAATACTCTGCGCAGGGTCGAAGTAGCGGCGCCGATTCTGGATACCGCGCTTAAGAAGCAGGTAAATGAAATGTTCATAACCATGTTCAGCGATAATGTACAGGCCAGAGAGATGCTCAGTGACGGTACATATGTAAGGGTAAAGGCTCAGGATACTCCTCTTAATTCGCAGGAATATTTTTATGAGCAGGCTTATATTCAGGCTGCACAACAGTAAGGGATTGAAAATCTTTTGGCTTTGAAAACAGATTCTATGAGGAAAAAAATTTTATTAATGAATGACCTCCCCGGATATGGCAGAGCGGCACTTTCTACAATGATGCCGCTTTTGTCGGACAAGGGATATTGCATATACAATCTCCCCACGGCGTTGGTTTCAAATACCTTTGATTTCGGAAAATACAGTGTTCTTGATACAACGGATTATATGCGCAGCAGTATGGAGACATGGAAAATGCTGGGCTTTTCTTTTGATGCCGTTTGCGTGGGATATATAGTGTCGGACAGACAGAGCGAGCTTATAAGAGAATATTGCTTAAAATGGGCAACAGAGGGAGTATCAGTATGGCTTGACCCTGTCATGGCGGACAATGGACGCTTTTATAATGGGATTGGGGACGGCAGGGTGAGACTGCTTCGCAAAATGCTTCCAATATCGGATTACATCGTGCCAAATTATACAGAGGCAGCGCTCCTTGCAGGCAGGGCATATAAAAGAGAGGCGCTTACGTGTAAAGAGGCGGAGGAGCTGATTGACATCCTTAAAGATATGGGGGCAAAATCAGTAATTATAACGAGCGCTGACGTTAATGGCGAAAAGGCAATTATTGGTTACGATAATCTGACACATAATTATTTTACCCATAAATATATACAGATTAAAGGAAATATATCCGGAACGGGAGATGTTTTTCTTGCCGCGCTGGTTGGGGAGGCGCTTAAAGGAGAAGAGCTTGCAAAGAGCGTTAAAATTGCTTCTGATGCGGTAAAGGAATGGATTTTGAAACCGATATAGATAATGATTGATTTTATGAGAAAAGAGGGAGCTGCATGAATATTCCATATAGGTTTGTTGAGGGGAATATAAACCTGAATGTGGATGAAATTATCTATATTGAGACAAACGGACATAAAAATATTTTTCATTTAAAGGACAGGAGCTATAGTGTTTATAAGAAGCTGGGAGACATAGAGGACGAGCTTAGGGCTGAGGAATTTGTCAGAGCGCACCAAAGCTTTCTGGTGAATATGCGCTATATTGAAAAAATTAGCAGCTATATTTTAACGCTCACAACAGGAATGGAAATATCTGTGCCCAAGCCGAGGTATAGGGAAGTAAAGCGCAGATATGCAATGTATAAGGAAGAGTATAAAAATTGTTAATTAGTGAAACTCACTTTAATAAAAAATGAATGACGAGGATGCTGAAGATGCAATTCATGAAACGATTCTGACATGTTTTGAAAAAATAGGCA
>JAJQGF010000092.1 GCA_021200695.1 Lachnospiraceae bacterium | reverse complement strand
ATCTTGATCTCTCTTATACGGATGAATTCATGCGTTCCAAATATTCTGTCTTTGGTCCTGCCCCACGGACTCCTTCCTGCATGCAGCGGTCTTATCTGCTGTCTATTGACTTTAAAGTGACTTCCCTTACCGACTGGGCTGCACAGCTCAAAATAAATTCTCTCTATGCAATCCTTAGCGGTTTTGAAGTTGGCGATACTCCCGGTGTTGGTACTTTCTATGATTTCCTGAACCGCTTATGGGATTCTGATGATAATCATCTTTCTCCGCATATTAAACCGCTGAAAGAGAAAGTTAAGAAGCCAGAGGCAAAAGGCTCTAAAACAGAATTCCTTGATTCATCTGTTTCACGTGGTTTGATTGGTCCGGATAATCTTTCCCTTGCGGGCGATGGTACTCCGGCTGTCACTTCCCACAGGGAACGTAAAAAGCGTATCTGTGACTGCCAGGCAAAAGGAATTACCGACTGCAGATGTAACCGTTACTTTTCACAGCCGGACTGTGATATCGGCTGAGATTCTTCCAGAGATTGTTTTTATAGCGGTTACGACTTATATATGCTTGTTGCCTCCGACTCTGAAAGTGATCTTCCGGTTTTCCCTTTATTGAATCCTGCTTTCAGGCATGATTCCCATGGTTTCCTTGAAAACTTCTTTCGTATGAAGTTATTCCTTCCTGATTTCAAGGTCAGAAAACTGCTTTTGGATTCTGCCCATAATGCCATGCCTTACTATCAATACTGCCGTGAGAACTCCATACAGCCTTTTATTGATTTAAATGAAAAGCGTGGCATTAAGCAGAAATACAAGGATGATTTCACAATCGGAAAAGACGGGGTTCCCATTTGTATGGCTGGAAGGAAAATGAATCATGATGGTACTGAACCGTCCAAAGCACGATTGAAATTTCGTTGTCCCCTTGCCAGCCGAAAATACGGTTGTTCCTGTGAGACTCCCTGCTCCGGCTCGAAATATGGCAGAACCGTCCATCTGGCAATGAAAGATAACCCCAGACTGATCAACTTTCCACCCCGTGACAGCGATGAGTGGAAAACGGAATACAATGCAAGAACATCTGCGAAACGCTCTAACAAGCGTGAGAAAGTAGACTTTAAATTAGAAGGCGGCAGGCACCGCTCAACCAAGATGTGGTACTGCCGCCTCTATCACATCCTTATGCTGCAACATTTGGATGCATGGGATTTGCCTAATGAATCGGCCCTGAGAAAGTTGATTCTACAAACGGCATAATCCTATTAGATATCATACCTCATTTTTCGGCATAGTAAAAGCTATGCTTTATTGTCACGCTTATTTTTATCATTTCGGATCATATTTACTTATCAAAGTTCAATGCCAGAGTTTCGCTGGCATGGTCACTCAAGATTCCGAGAGATCATTATTCCGAGGATAATTTCTTATTATCCATTGTATTTTATGACCACATTTAATGGATAACTCCTGATTATCTATAATATTTTACCACACTTTTTATTATTTTTCATCAAAAATCATTTGATTTCTAGCATATTTTATGAAAACATTGGATTACTCTCACATTTTCCTAATGCATTCCATTAACGGAGAATATTCATACACACAATAACGTTGCTTATCATCTACCTGTTTCACAATCTTCATTCCAATAAATATATTTACCATTTTTGCCGCAGTACTGTGTGTAATGCCACAATGGTTCATCACATCTTCTATTCGGAAAAGAGGCATCTGTTGCATCAAGCCTAATTCCTTGTACATCCTGTCTTTCATATTGACAGAAATATTTTTCAGCTTATTTACCACATTCATGCTCTTTATCATACAACGGTGCTGTACTTCAACAAACCCGCATGCTGCATTTAGTGCCTTGTCCAAAATGTCCAAATAGAAAAGGAGCCATTGGTCCATATTGCATGCCTGTCTTGTTCCCGCCATACGGTCATCGCACTCATTTATATTATCTTGTATAAATTTAGCAAACGGAATCGTAACCTCTGGTAGCATTTGTAGTTTCTGCATATATTTTTCTACCGCACAGGCAGAATACAAAATATTATTTTTTTCATATGGAGCCAACGTCAATAACTGGTAAAAGAGCAGCCCACTGAACAGTATAGGGTCCATCACTTCATTATGCCTTCTGAAAGAATTTGTATACTTAGATGCAGCAACAAGCAGTTCGTCTATGCAGTCCCCTATTCTTTCAGGTGAAACCGGATGGAACTCTTTCCTCAGTGCCCATATTGTATTCTGCAGAATAATAAACTTTTCCCTATGCTGAAATCTTAACGCATTTATGTCTGAACACAACACTATTTGAGATCTATAAGCTTCCATAACAGATTCATCTTCATATACACCGCTAAAAAAATGCATAACGCCCAATGACTGATCCTCATCTGTCTGGCAATGCATCACATTTATTCTGCCAATCAGCCTGTTAATGTTTTCCACTTCCTCACAATTCAGCAAAGTATTCAAACCTTCCAAACGACCTATGTCCCTATAAATCTGCTGTAGCAGCACATTCATTTCCGGTTTTATATGAATTCTTTCGAACCACTTATCTATGCTGATAGGAACAAAGCATTCACAGTACGGTTTTCCTTTTTTCTGTCCATTCAAACCAATAACTGCCCGCCTTAAATTCTTTTGCCATATTATTTTACCACTAATATCCAAAATATAATTATTTAGCACTTTTTATTGCTAAAATTTTAACTTTTATTTTAATTATAATATTTTGTCCCATTTTATCATTAGATGTTTTAGTTGACAAGTACCATTCTATCTCCTTCCCTGCACCCCGTCCAAAAAAGAATTTCAAACAGTACATAATACCTGCTTCCTTTTTCAAATGTTTCTATGAAGCTGTCGTACTCGTCCTTTGTCCAAAAATCTATGCCCTCCGCATCCGGTTTTCCCATTTTCTTTACTTTCTTACACGGATTATTTGCAAGATTATAAATGTTACTCACATGGGTAAATAATGCGGTCATTTGATTTTGAATCATTCTAAGATAAGTTTGGGAAAATCCTTTTTCACGAATGGCATTCTGCCACTGAATGATATCTGAGGGAGTTATTGAATTCATTAGTTTATTTTCAAAATACGGAAGTATATGTGCTTCTATCATATATCTTTTACTTTTAATAGAACGCTCCTTAAGTTCCCCTTCCTTATCCCTAAAATAAATCTCCACAAATGTTCCTAATGTCATATCCATGTTGGCATTTGCTGCGGCTTTAAAAGCATTTTCCCATTCTAGTGATTCCTTCTTAGTTTTAAATCCACGTTTTCTTTTCTTCTTCCTGTTTCCCTGCCAGTCCGTATAATAGAACTGGCAGTACCAGGTATTTTGTTTCTCATCCTTGTATGCAGGCATCCTCATCACCTCCTTACACCGTCTGCGCTACATCCTGATATCCGTAAAACTTCTTTTCCCAAAAAGCACGCGGTACCTTACCCGAAACAGTCAAATAGCCCAATGCATCTAATTCCCCGTTTAAGTCTCGAATTATTTTGTATGCATATGCCTTAGACACCCCCAAAACCTTTGCTGATTTCCTCTCAATACTAATTGATCTGGATCGCAGAGGACTATCCATAAAAGGTGAAACTACTTATTCTCAGGAAGATAACAAGCTTATGGCACACCTGCAGCTTGATATCCCCAATGCGCAGATAGCAACTTTCATTCCGGACTGAAATAAGGTAAACGAGGAGTTGGCAAACGGATTAATGGATGAAGATGAATACCGGATGTGGCTTGAAAATACATTAAAAATATTTAATGTCCCGATTGATGAATACATATAAACAAATAAAAATAGAACCACAAGCCGAATTTACTACATCTCGACCTGTGGTTCTATTCATTATGTTCGCTATTTATTTTAAGACAATATAAAACCGCAACCCCTGATTTCTGATATGCTCCCCATATGGTAGACATTGAAAATATTTAAAATCTACTATATGAGGAGCATATCATTTCTCAAGGATTGCGGTGAAATTTACTTTTTATTTGGTTCTACCAAAGAAAATTACTCAATAATAGAAGCAACTCTTCCTGAACCTACTGTCCTACCACCTTCACGTTCCGCCTTTTATTATAAACATTATGGCTGTTTTGGTGTATTTTTTATCATTTTTAATTTTTTTAGAACCAAAATAGAACCACGGAAATTAACTACAAAATTTCATAGATCATAATATCGGACATTTTATCGGACATTCTATTTCTTCCTTACATATTTCCTGTTTCTATTACCACCAACTGCTTGAATATAATAACCATCCAGTTGTTTAAGTATTTCTTTGGTTCTACTTTCTTTTAAACCAAGTAATTGACAAAAATCTTGTATATTATATTCCTTATCCGGTTCCATAAAGTTTAATATTTGTTCATATCGCTCCTGTGTTTTTTTCGTCACTTTTTTATCGCCGGTTTTTATCGCCGGTTTTTTATCGCCGGTTTTTATCGCCGGTTTTTTATCGCCGGTTTTTATCAGCGGTTTTTTCTTAAACTCAAGTGTCAAAATGGTTCTATCCGGATCAAATTTCTCCTCAATCACCGGCTCTATCCAGCCTTCATCTTCCCATACATTAAAAATATTAGGAACACCACTTCCGGCACGCTCACCGATATTGATAAGATTAAACATTTTCATAAGAGTCTTGTTTCTCGGATCAGATTCGCCTCCAAGACGCATCTGTTTTTTACCCGTTCTTACATATCCTGGATTTGCAAAAATCAGCTTGTCCGGTTCTTTTTTAATAACAACTCCGCGCACGCCATGATAATCTGCATTTATAAGGCAGTTTGCCAATGCTTCACGAATCGCATTGTGTACCGGAGTATCATCAATACGTTCACCATCGGACATTTTAAATGGTACTTTTAAATCCTTAATAATCTTATTATAAACCCTAAAATAAAAGTCACACACATTTCCTGACCATTCTCCGGAACTGGACTGTACTCTATCGCTCCAGCGCGTGGTTGGATCAAACTCTTCTCTGTAATCCAAGAAATATTCCGGGAAATGTCGCACAATATTATACTCATTTCCGAACATCAACATTCCTGCTGCCGTAGGATGTAGCTTTCCATCTTCATCAGAAATAGCAGCCGCACCAATACTTCTCAAATACTCATGATCGCTCAAACGTTAAAAAGGATGTCCCTCCTTCAAAGAACGATGACTGTTTCTGTATCCGTGAATAGTATCATAATTCAAATCTTCCATCGGAACTTTATCAAGCACTTCCATATCCACAGTACGCTCCGTTTGATCACGCAACATTGTCTTTACCTGCAATCTGGTACAGTGATAATCTCCTTCGTAATCGCGACGGAAAGTGCCATTGAAAATATCATTGTTAATATATACCGGTTTCTGCTCCCTCTTTGCCATAGGAACATATATAACCATAATAACATCCTTATTGTCTCCAAGTTCATATATCTGTACATCATCTTCTGTCAGGAGATTTATATTTATCTTCTTCGGGTTATTCATATTATCCCAAAATTCTTTACGAAGCTTGGATGCATTTTTTAAACCGGTAGTTATCCAACTACCATCTTTGTTTTCTTTTACGCCAAGAATAATAACACCACCATAGCAGTTAGCAAATGAAGAATAGGTGTCCCACAAAGAAACCGGCAATCCGCCTTCTGCTCTTTTCACTTCTCTTCTGTTGTCTTCTCTGTATTCATCGAATTGTGAAAGGTCAAATGTTTTTTCCAATATACTCATCTCGCTTTCATGGTTAATTTACTATTTATTACCAGCTTTTTCCATCATTAATTTGATATATTTTTCTTTAATATCTCTTTAAAATCATCCAAAATTTTTCTGTATTCCTCAGCATTTATATCAAAACAAAGATCATTGATTATTTTTAACACAAAAGCCTGCCCTCCACACACTTCATCTCTGTTATAATCCACAGGTATGTCTTCTCCAGAAATAGGAATCTCAATTTCATTAATCCACCATTTATCTATTTTACTATATAAATCAAGTAAATCTTTAAAAAGTTCTATATCTTTTATTCCGAATCCTTCATTGAGATTATTAATAAATTCATGTACAATTTCGTTTCGCCTCTTTCTTATAATTTGATATTTACAAATATCTTCTTCTGAAATTGCCTCTGCTTCTTTAAACCAGCAAAGAGATGCATCCTCTATATTTTTAGCCAATGATCTGACTTCGGTTTTATAAGCTTCCGTTTCGACGATTTTTTCTTTTTCATCTTCTATACTCCAGTCACAATAAAAATCGCATGGTTGCGAAATGACATAATCCTTAAGGCACTCATAATTTAATATAAACATAGCAGCAAATTTAACATTAGTCTGCACAATATCCTTATCTAAAAGATTTTCCCAATTATCCATAATGTATTTTCCTTATAAAAATAAACTATCTTTCATTTAGCAATTCAAAGAAATTGACAATTCTCCACCAAAATTATTCATTATAAATCTGTTGTCTTCAAATAACGTTTCTTTTTCCAATTTATAATTAAACGGGAAAAGTAACGTCGACGAATCAATTTCTGTAAATGTGTAATATTCACTATCATCCACAAGCATCATCACATATACCATGAATGTGACAACTTTAGGATTACTTACCCGATGTGTATTGATAGTATATTTTCCTGGCTTTTCACAAGTCAACACATCCATAGCTTTTAATGTTGCAATGAGCTTATCAATGGAGTGGAAAAGCGTAGTGCGTTCACCCCACTCATCAAAAAGCTTTTGTTTAAGCTGTGCGAGTGTTATTTCATCCTGAAATTCTGCCATTTTGCCAATGAGCTTACACATATCAGTAAAGACAGGATATGTGGCGAGCATCATGCACCAATGAATTGGTGTTGAATACTCCGGATAACTGCGAATAAGTTCTAACGCAGAACATCTGATTTTTCCAGAGTAGTCATTCTCATAAACCCAGATGTTCATTAAAATCTCTCTGGTTTTACGGATGTTAGTCGGGCTTTCTATTTCAAAGCTCAGATACTCGTTCAGCTGATCCTTTATTTCTTGTTCTGTTAATCCTTCTGAAACCAACTCCACAACCTTGTTCAGCCATTGGAGTTTTAAGTTCCGAGATAATCCAACCATCTTAGCCATTATTCTGTACCGCCTTTATTTTTATGAAAGGTACAATCACCTCATCTAACGTGATACCACCATGTGTCATTACATCTTCACCCCTGGCGTCAAAAGAATCTCCAACGTCACAAATCAGGTAATCATACTCCTTCGGAAGATAATATTTCGGATATTCCACAAGCCCGTATTTTTCAATTAAGCCATCCTTATTAGCAAAATCCTTAAGGACAATCATTCTACGGCTTTTAGTTTCTACTTCTACACCAGTTCCCATGAGCTTACCAAGACCGATGCAATTGGTGTTCCCGTGGTCTGCTGTAATATACACATCGTAACCTGACTCAATGAAACGCTTCGTCATTTCAAACAGTTTTTTCTGATTTGCCAGAACGGTAATGTCATTAAACATTCCGAGTCGACCTTGCGTCTGCGCGTGGACCATATCATCCACATCGTTAATGATTACGGCTCCACATCGCACAAAGGAACCGAACTCAGCACCGTATCCTCGTTCATATCCTATCTGTGAATCTGAATAACCGAGGTTCTTTGCGCAATTTATAAATTCCGTTTTTTCTTTGCTTTGCTTCCAAGGCTCCAATAGCTGACTTGGATATTTTCCAGCCAACAAGCATTGACGAGAAACCGAAGTTGTGCTTGGTATCATCGCAAATGCAGAAGCCTTCTCATAGTGCAAACCTGTGAAGGAATTAGAGATTATTCTCCAGTCAAATTCGGACATGCCATCCATGACGATAACGATAAATTTATCGCTATAGGTATGCATATAGTCCATTGCCTTGCTTACCAGCACAGGCGTATTCTTATCAATGTTCTGTGACAGTTTTCCGAAATTGGCTAACACATACTGCTGGAATAACCGATTGATTTCTTTTGTGTCAGCATCCACATCATATTGTGCTGCCATTACATCAAGCTGAGCCTTTTTCTCGGCAATAGCGAACCACTCCACATAACGACTACAGCAGCTTGCTTTCTGTACAAGGTCATGTGCTTCCTTTGTTAAATATGCTTTTACATTTGCTTGGGCATAAACCTTCATCCGCAGATATAAATCCGTATCATGCTTCTTCCGAAGGTCGTCGAAATTTGTAGGATAGACCTCGCATAGGAGGTCAAGTCCCACCTTATCAAGTTCTTTCACAGTCTCTGGATAGAGCCTTGGAAACAGTTCCTCCAATGAGACTATATAAACCGAAAATCTACGATTTACATCATAAGGTATATACTGATCTGAGTGAGCAATAATTGCCAACTTTTCTCCATGGTTCTTTAACTTTTCCTCATATTCAATTCTGAAGCTAAGGTCATCAGTATAGCATATGATTTCAAAGCCATGTGCCGAGAACGCTGATATGTAATCAGCCCGGTTATTCAAATTTTCATCATCCAAAAGCAGAATTTTATCTGTATATTGAGCAGATGATTTCTCATACACATAGTCTTCGAACATCTGTTATGCCTCCATTCTTATAAGAATCATCAATCGGAAGTCAGGGTATATCTGGCTTCCTTTTTTGTACTTTTCTTCAATAGCATCTTTTTCGCGCTCCAGCTTTGCCAGTCTGGATCGGCGAATGTTCTCAATACCAATATGTCCTGCGGCTTCTTCTCGAAGCTTTATGGCATACATATATTTATTATAGCTTTCTTGATTAAGCTGAATTTGCTTTTCTTTCAGTTCTACAAAAGTGTCATATGCAAAATCCATGCTCAATTTTTCAAGCCGCTGATATTCATCTTCTGTAATATTGGGCGCAGAACCGACAGTCAATCTGCTGTTGCCATCAAGGAAAACATCCATTATACGTTTACCTGCCATCGGACGAAGTACAAATTCCATGTTTACAAAAATCGGAATAATGCGTTTTCCACTTTCTTTTTCGGAGATAGATAATTCCCACAGCATGAAAAAACCAGCCTCATTCGGGAAATTTTGAATTCCTACGGACATAAGCGGCGATGTTCTATCCTGAAGAATATTGGAACGCAAGTGCTGTACGATTTCTTCATCATTAATACCAATGCGGTCAATCAGGTGAAGGTCACGCCCTTGCCAACTCTCATAATATGCCAACATCTGCCTAAGAGCAGCATCAACATCAAAATCGGATTCCGTACCAACCAGCCGTGAAAGGTCCTTCTCCTCTCGGATGATGTCCTTATATTTTTGAGCATTTGCTACCTGCTGTTTCACTTCGGATTCAACCGGATACATATTGCGCTCCACTGAATATGACTTCCCAATAGAATTCATATAGACTTCGGTAAAGTCCATCTCAGCTACTTCACTATCCAAAACATCGGAGTATTTATCAACACCCAGCCCCTTGAAGATGACAGAGAGCTTCTGCTCCAATACCTCGCGGACACGGCTTTCAACTGTGTCGCTAACGATAAAATTATATACATGAACGTCTCGCTGCTGTCCGATACGGTCAACACGCCCACAACGCTGTTCAATCTTCATAGGATTCCACGACAGGTCATAGTTTATAATAATATTTGAAAATTGCAAGTTCAAACCTTCGCCACCAGCATCTGTAGAAATAAAAATGCTGGTTTTGGTTTTAAACTCCTGCAGTGTTTCGTTTCGCTCATCAATACTCATATGCTACCGTTCAAAACAGAAACCGTAAAGCCACGGTTCTCCAGCAGGTTTTTCAGGTATTTCTGTGTACCAACAAACTCCGTGAAGATGATAATCTTCTGGTCGCGGTCATCACTTAAAATTTCATCAATAGTATCAACAAGCCGTTCTACCTTCACATCGGGATGCTGAAACTCCGCCTGCTTTGCAACGGAAATAATATGCTCTAATTCCTCGATTTCCTCCTCCATATTCAAGGACATTGCTTCCAAAGCTTCAGGTACATTATCTTCGATATCCAAATCAGCCAGGTCTGTCTCGTTCAAAGAACCGATGCGAGTATTCTGGGCTTTCAACACTTCCAAACGGCGCTCTAGGCTCTGCCGTACTGCTGGTGACCATTCGCTGCATGATAATCAGCAGGAAAATAAGGCACATGTTCTTTTTGCGATTTCGCCTTGCCTTGTCATAGGTCTTAGACACATAATGGCTAACCAATTCATACAATTCCCGTTGGAATGTATGGCGCTCGTCCCACTGCAATTCAACAAGATGCGTAATGCGATTTTTAAACAGCAGATTGCCGTTGTTATCTATGGCCTCGCGCTTCTCTGTACGAATCAGATACGGAGCCACCTGTTCCTTCACGATAGATTGCGCATTAGGAAATGCTTCTTCATCCAACAATCGTACAAGACGCAGAAACGGCTCTGTCTTACCGTTATGAGGCGTGGCAGTCAAAAGTAGCAGATATGGGCTTGCCTGAGACAGCAAGTAGCCCAACTTATATCTGGCTACTTCACTAGAGGAACCTGCAACACGATGAGCCTCATCGATGATGATAAGGTCCCAACCGCTGTTAATAATGGAATAGATTCGCTCCTCGTTATATTTTTCTACACGCTCATCTGACCAGCCAGCGTGTTTTTCGATGGGCTTGATGGAATCCATCGGAGAGATGACTTGGTCATACTGACCATAGACATCGTCCGTATCCGTCAAGCGTCGGATAGTGTCATAATCTGACGGTAAAATCACATTAAATTTTTCGTGGAACTTCTCCTGCATTTCCGATGCCCACTACGTAACCAAACCGGTAGGGCAGACAACCAAAACACGCCGGACAAGACCACGGCTCTTTAATTCCTTGATAATCATACCGGCCTCGATCGTTTTACCAAGACCAACTTCATCAGCGAGTATATAACGGATCTTGTTTGTCTCCATTGCTCGATTCAGCACATGGAGCTGATGCGGCAGCGGAATAATCCCGCTTGCCAATGCAGACAGAAAGCCCCCGGCGGTCTCATTTTTAATTTTCGAGAGCAAAGTCACATAACGCAGATAGTTCTCATCATATCGGATAATGTCGCCGTTCATATTCAATTGTTCTTCCGACCGTTTATACACACGACCTGATGCCGGATTGAAAACCTTGTAGGAAGTGTATCCCCACATTTCAATTCGTTCCAGTATCTGCACATTGGCACTTTCTAATGTGTCAAAAACATACTCCCCTGTGTTCAACACATGATTCCTCCTCTTCATGACACTTAATATCAATCAACAAATAGCTATTTATAATCAGTAGCAAATATCTCCGCATTTCAATTAATCTTGAAACATTTCTTTCAAAAATCTTGACGGTTTCTTTGTCCAGTTAAAATACTGTTTTGAATAAGTCATAAACAATCTTTTCTTAGATCGTGTAATGGCAACAAAACAATTTCGACGTTCTTCTTCCAATTCAGCACTGTTATCACCATGTTTTAAACTCTGAAATGATGGTAATTCGTCATCGACCATCCCAATGAGAAAAACATTATCGAATTCCTTTCCTTTCGATGCATGAATCGTTAAAAATTGAACACAGTCTTTTGAAGGTTCGCCTTCTTTTGACACCATAGAAAATTCCTGCATAAAAGTAGAAATAGTTATCTCCTGTCTACTATAATTATACCACAATCCATTTTGAATCTCTTTCCAGACATTTCTCTCTGCTTTATATTCTGCCGTAGTCTGCTCCTTCATTTCAGTATTCTCTATTTTTTCAATATTTGCTTCACTCCAGCAAAAAGCATCATCAATAAATGCCAGAAAATCTTTCCCCTCGCACAAATTAAGCATGATTGACCTTTCAAACATCTCATCATCAAAAATTCCATTAATACGACTGCAAAATGATTTTAGCAAATCACCATCTTCGACTTCAGCCTGCAGAATCACTTCTTCGTGGCTGATACTTCTTCCTGTTATTACTTCAACAAGAGTCAACAGCTGCACGAGCGTCTTATCATCATTTCTATGATTTGCAAGTTTTAACATATCATATATAAATAAAACATATGGCGTTTCAAACTCATCTTTTCTTTTTGACTTAGCGCAATCTATTCCTTTTTCTACAGACAAATTATAAGCCTTATCCAACAGTCTGTTTGTTCTGGTTAACACACATATACTGTCATTGGGATATTTTTCCTTCATTTTGATTATCGTTTCGGTCACACCATATACCTCATCATCAAAAGAACCAAATTCCTTTATACAAACATTATGTGTGCCTACATTTTCTGATTTTTTCATTGCTTCAAGCGGTTTTTTATTTGCAGTCCGTCCTGAATTGTGCGCAATTAAATGATTTGCCAGCGCAACAATTTTTTCAGGGCATCTAAAATTTTGGTACAACTGTATCAAACCAGCATTGAAATCTTTTCTAAACTCAGATAATCTTTCATAACTCGCCCCATTCCAACCATATATAACCTGATCATCATCAGCTACGATAAACAAATTGTGGTTCTTCTGACCACACAATGTTTTAAGAAGCGTATATTGTCCATAATTAGTATCCTGAAATTCATCAACATTAATATACCGATACATATTTCTGTATATTCTCGCTATATTCGGATATTCCTTGAACAACTTGTATGTCAATAAAATCAGCATATCAAAGTCAAGCGCATTCAATGCTAACAACTTTTCCAAATACTTAAAATACGTCCATTTAAATACATCCTGATATCTTGTTTTTGGCATAGCATCATCTACTTCTTTTTCTGTAAGGCATAACTTCTTTTCGAAATACTGTATAGCATTCAACAGATTTAATCCTTCTATATTTTCATCTGAAAATTGCTTACAATATTCCATTTTTACTTCGTTAATAACAGCTTTTAAATCATCACTAGAACTGTATATATCAAAATCTGGTTTTAAGCCCACATAGGAGCCATGATTACGTAATACATCTGAGCAAAAAGAATGAAATGTCCCTATAAAAAGTCTCTGATTCTGATGATCTATACCAGCAGTGATACGTTCTCCCATTTCCGTCGCTGCCTTATTGGTAAATGTCAACGCCAAAATTCGAAAAGAATCTGTCTCAGATTCTTTTAACAACCTGATTATACGTTCTGTAAGAACAGCCGTTTTTCCAGAACCGGGACCCGCCAGTACAATTACAGAACCATCATTCCAGTTAATCGCTTGCATTTGAGAATCTGTATACTGAATTTCACTCATTTTTACACACCCTTTCTATAAAAGACCTTATAAACGACGGAACCTCTTCTTTTTGCATATTACGTTCTTTCCATCTATCT
This sequence comes from Lachnospiraceae bacterium, assembly GCA_021200695.1. GTDB lineage: Bacteria > Bacillota > Clostridia > Lachnospirales > Lachnospiraceae > Acetatifactor. The sequence continues at coordinate 10,628 of JAJQGF010000092.1, read as the reverse complement.
ACTAACTTATATGCATTTTCCACTTTTTCCTCCTGTACAGTTTCAATAATCTTTTCTTGGTATTTTTCTATTTTTCCCTCTGACTTCAGATTTACTGTATCAGCATCTATCTGATTTGAAACAATAGTCTCATAATCAGCCAAAAATCCATCTTTTATAAGTTCACTCTCAATATCTTTTTCGTTTGTCAAATATACCTTTTTCTGTAACTCCTCCTCTGTATACCCACATTTCTTTAACTCTCTCTTAGTATTTTCTCCTTGTTTATCGCGATCTCCAAGCAATACCCAATCAATTCCAAGTACCTTCGCCAATTTCACAAATGCACCAGCCGAGCCATTCGATCTGTAGTATATCCCACTTATACCATATTGTTCCAAATTATAACCCAACAATTCAGCACAATATTGTATAATTACATCCTCTGTTTGCCCTTCGTACAATATCCATTTGCGAGCAAATAGCAATTCCCCTCTTGTACGCTGAACATAAACATTCAAATCATATAGTTCTTTTTGCGAGAAAATATACTGCGTCTTTGCAATATAATCTTCTATTCCATCAACTTGACAGCACCCTTTTATACTATTTATTATTTTATTTTCCTGCAACGGCTCACGAATAATTAACTCACTTTTATCCTCACATAGTTCAAAAACATTCGCATATATTCCTGTCACTTTTCTAATAGCTTCAGAAACATTAGGCAACGGAATCCTTACTTCATTTGTAATCCTAATAACCTTCGTAGCTCCATTTTCTTTCTTAAACAACCGTAGCTTAAGCAAGTCACAATTCTGCAAAAAATACGGCGAATGTGTAGTCACGATTTTCTGACATTCCAATTCCTCCAAAACCTTTTCTACTGCACGGATTGCCTGAGGATGTAAGTGCGCCTCCGGTTCTTCAATCATCAATAATGCCTCACTGTTTTCATTATTCAATTTCTGAAGTAATATATCGATGTATGCCTTAAACAATAGAATTGTTGTAACACTTTGCGTGCCTTGTCCATGTTTCTCTAATGGAAGACTTACATGATTTGCATTGCTCAACACTAATTGTGCTTTTGAAAGCAACTCCCAAGATTTTACCGGCAAAGCATTAATAGCGACCAAATCATCTCCTTGAAAATCCAATACCTTTTGAACCTCTTCCAACGCTGAAACCAACTTGGTTAAATTCTCATCACTCGATATGATATCCTTATTGAGTAACTCCATGCTCTCTTGCAGTTCCTTAAGTTTTTCCTGTGGAATATTGGCTTTCTTTAAAAAACGCCCCCACAGCGGCGATCGACTGCTAAATGTATCCTTGATATTTCTTAATGCTTGCAAATAAAACACTTGGGTCAATTTATAAAAATCACTCAGTTTGCCCTGTGCACGCCCACCAATTTCCTCAAACTTATTATTCAAAAAAGCGCCTTTACTTTCAAAAGCATCCGTTGCAGGATTATATACTGACGAAACCTTTAATATTATGGATGCACGTTCCGAATCATTTTCGATATACTGAATCACTTCGCCCAATGAATCAATGATATATCCGTCCCATTCTTCTGCTTCTCTTTCCTGAAAGACCAATATTATTGCAATCCCTTCTGAGTCTTTTGGCGACATAATATTTACATCCATATAATAATCATAGTCTTCAAAAGAATACCTGCCATTCGTTCTAGTTAACGCAATTCTGATTGCATCCATAAATGATGTCTTCCCTGCATTATTCTCACCAATTAATACCGTATTCTTATCATCCAAATCTATGGTAATATCCTTCAAGCTCCTAAAATTTTTAATAGTAACCGTTTTTAAATACATTATCCCCATTCCTCCTATATTGTAACAATCCTAATGAGTTTCACAGACAATTTTTAATGACACAGTACCTCCTTACACTCTGCTCAAGCTAATATCATAATACATCAACAGATTTGCATCTTCCTGAATGGTCTGCTCAGGAAGGCGCTCCGCAATATCAACAATCGCCTGATAGTTTTTATCCTTCCAAAGGCGAGAGAAACCAACACGGATTGCTTCTGAGCGGAACAGTTTCAGCTTACCTTTAGAGTTCAGGTATCCTTCGAATTCCTTCCACAGACTCTTTTCGCGCAACTTTGCCACATCGCCTTCTTTGGTGATGTCCGGAATGTACCAGCGTCCCTTTTCGTCCTGGATGAAGTTCTCCTCCAGCAGCACTGCCAGCTCCGGCATATCCTCATAACGGTCAACGGACTTGACTTCCTGCATAAACATAGGCTGAAGCTCTGCATAGGTCTTCGGCCCGCCAAAGTCCTCACTGAGCTGTTGGTACAACCATGAGATAGCAGATTTTTCGTTGGTAACGAACAACTCAAACTGAATAGGCTCAATGTCCGTTTTAATGCGAGCAGTATCATATTCATTGACCTGTTCTGATAGAAAATACATATTATCCCTTTTCAAAAATCTCTCATCCAACCCTCGATAAAAGTCCGTTGCATCTAAGGGAACGGGTAAACCATGCATGATATGGTAAGCTACCATACGATCAAAAAGCAAATAAGCCTGTCTTTCATCAATCAACTCAATTCTTCCATTTTTGACCACAACAACTGGAATGTTCTCCAAGTGTTGACGAACAAAAGCCCAAGCAGTTTCTTCGGACCCAGCCTGTTCTATAAACTGCCGTTGAAAACTAACTTTTGGCTTATAACAAGAAATTACTAAATCTTGCTTTACCGCACTCGACGTGGTTACTTGCTTAAAGCTTCCTTGCTTCTTATCGAGCGTCCTCACATCTGCAATTATAAATCCAGCTCTTTGAAGCCCCTCTTGAATTGAATTCCATACCGTATTTTTGGAATTGTGGAATTCTACCGTCATCCACCGATTAGGTTTAAGAATACGATAAAACTCAAAAAAACAATCCGTCATAAGTTGCTGATATTCAGCAAGTCCTTTCTTTTGTACCGTATTAATAATAGCCTCTTGACTATTGTCCGTTTTAACTTTAAGCCACGCCTCCCAAATAAAGCTCAACTCAGAATAGTTCAAATTTGCACCGAAAGGAGGATCAGTAAATATGTAATCCACTGAGTTCTCAGGTATATTAGGCAAACAAGTAGAAGATGCGCAGTTACACATTACACCAGTAAAATGGTTTGTTATGCCATATACCTTGGCAAAGTCAGAAACCATTCCCTTAAATGCTTTAATAATATCCGCTTCAGCCACAAGTGAGGCAACGTAAAGTGTACCGTTCAGTGGGCCATTGCCACGATTCCCCATATTGTATCTAACCAACTTCACGGCGAATTTGAAACCGACCCAGAAACTTATTTGTTAATATCTTTGCCTTTTTACGACTTATTTTATGGGTATTTCATCTGTTATTTTTATTTTTCCAACCGGAGCGTATCAAAATCGTATCACGAATCATCTCCTATACCATTCTTTTTATCAAACTCACTATCCAATTAACACACCATCCTTCTCTACATTCTGATAAAATGGAGATGCAGACTTATAATTTTCAAAAGAATCATATGACTGGAAAACAGATGAAATTACACAGTCATACTTTAAGTCCAAATAATCCGCTATATGTCGCATCTTCTTCCTTGCTTCAGCCATCCGTTCTTCCGGCAAATCAAGCAAAACCATAATATCAATATCGCTCTCACTATCAAAATCTCCTCTGGCATAAGAGCCATATAGTATCACTGCTTTCAACTTATCTCCAAAAATATTCATAGCTTCCTTTGAATATATTTGTATAATCGTCCGCACCGAATTTTCATAAGTATTATCCGAAAATATTCCTATGTCGTTAACTTCTTCTATGTTTGCCATATTAATCACCAACACATTCTAAAATATATTATCCATTATGGTTATCATTTATCGCTTATATACAGAGAAATCAAAAATTACAAATTTATAATAACAAATGTACTGCTGTTTATCAAGTTCAGAGCAAAAAATTAACACCTCCTGTAATGAAAAGTTTCATTTTGTTCATTCATACAGATACTCCTATCCAGCCTTCATCCTCCCATATGCCACTGTATCACTTCATTCCTTTTGAGCTAATCTCTGACTAAATCTTAAACTAATTTATTTTTTACTCTTCTAAATCTTCGACATAGGCAAGAAAAGTATCCTGCAATTCACCTTCAGTTTCTTTGTTACTAAGTTTTACCTGTATATCTATTCCGTTAATACTCTCATTTCCATCAAGAATGGCAAGAACATTTGACACAGTATCGACAATTGTACTTTTAATAATAGAAAACAGAATTTCCTTTTCATGATCATCCAATTTGTCATAAAACATTATAGCATTCTTCCAGTATTCAATAGTTCCCTCTTCACTGGGATCATACAAGAAAAATTGCCTATAAAGTTTTATATTCTCCTCTACAGTGTTTTTATACAAGCCTTTAGCAAATTGTTCAATCATAATTTATACTCCGATAATTCTGATAAGTCGCCGAAAAATCAATCTATTGGCTCAATTTCCGTAATTCTTACCGGCATTTCTTTCCAATAATCTTCTCAGCCATATCATCATTTCGTATATTTGAAAGAGGCCACGCAGAATACGACAAATCTTCATTTATTTTTGCAACACCATGTGTTTCTTACTAACTTGAGCATATTAATGATAGAATTGTCATGATGCAATTCTAAGAAATCTCTTAATTCAGTAAATAGCTTTTTTAAAGCATCTAAATTCATTTCGCACCTCAAGATAAAAGTAATTGTCCAAGCACTTCAACGCCCTTAAGCAGCCAAGGCTTGTTTATAAAAATTTGCATAATATTCCCACCGCCCAAAAAAGCGCCACCTTGTGTTGCAACAGAACCGGTATAAATGGTTGTGCCAGCCGGAATTTTAACTACATAGTTATTTATACCTTGGTTATCCAACCCTTAGCAGCAAGATACTTATCTGGGATTCGAAGCTCAAGTTCCTTTTTTATCTCACTAAAATAAGTATTGAAGTCGGTATCAGAATAACAGTGTCTTCCTTTGAGAAGAGAAATGCACCCCTGTTTCCCACATTCAATGTAGCATCCAATTATATCCAATTCATATTGAAAAACAACTGAAAAATAATCATATGCTATAAATGCTATTTTAAATTCATAATGATTGCTTTCATGTACAACATCATATATTTTCGGAGAAGATATTCTGTCTCCCATTATCTCACTTATTTTTTTGCTTACTTCCATTGCTTTTTTCTGTGTATCATTGAATTCCATACCAAAAATCTCCTATCTGAATAAGACTGGAAAAACCATGTTCTCCCATCAAGTAATCCCACTCCCATTTCAACGCACAATCGCCAAACGACATATACGCATTGCCAGCGCATTGATCTGAATTTTTCGAATCATCTGCAAGCGCTTGTTTGGCGAGTTTAAGCGATTCTTCATATTTGCCGTGTATAAAAGCAAGACGAGAATCGGCAATTAGCGTTTCAGGGATATTATACATACTATTACCTTCTCTTATCTTTTAGTCTTTTTGAGCTTTAAAAAGCAATATCCTGATATCCAATTTCACTTATGCTTTCATCTATAAGTATAATACCAAGACCATTTTCTTTGTCCCATTCACAATGAAAAGCCAATGAGATACTTCTACCATCATATATTCCTGAAATAGGAACTATTACAGAATCTAAGCCAATCATCTCTTTAATTTCTGTTCTAGTTGTAATTTCAGGATAATCATCGTTACTGCCATCACTATATCCAAGTTCATCTCTTAAATCATTGTAGTAAGACAGTACAGCGTCAAGTATCTGTTCTTTAACAGTATTCCATGATTCTTTAAATGCTTTGTATGATTCACACTGTAGAGAGTCAATTGATTCATCCTCCTCTCCATCAACAACTAAATCAACATCAATATTTCTTCCAAACCAATCCAATGATGTTGTGCCATTCCATCCGTACTCAAATTGTAATTCACCAAACAGTTCATTATGCATAATGAAACCTCCTTAAATTTTTACTGAGCTGCAAATCCACCAGGAGAATAAGCTCCCGCATTTATTTCTCCAACTCCACCTAAATGAGTGAACTTTGCATTCACCTCAGTAGGTACAAGCTGCATAGTTTTTGTGTCGTTAAGCTCATGCCATGTTAAGTCGTTATTTTTGCGATAAGTTTTGATATCTGACGAGGTAAATGAATTACCATTTTTAGGTGAGAGACCGAGTGATTTAGCTGCAGAAGGATCTGCATTTAATTCAGTTGCCATAGCATTATCGGCTTGACCAAAATTCCATTGCCGAGCTTTTGTACCCATTTTGCCTTCTCCGCCAACCATATGTTCAATTTGAACTTCACCTTTAGATGTCGGTGACAGGTCTGCTACACCGTTTTTATACTCTATTCCGTCAACCCCGCAGTCGTTTAATGTTTTCGCCAATTTAGAATTAGAGTCTTTAGGAATACACTTTGAGTTACCACGTTCGCCTGTAATTTCCTGTTTTTGGATTTCTATAACTGTTAATTCAAATGCATTTCGACATCCCAGTAGTAATTTTTCAACAGAATCATAAGGTCTTTCAGTGATACTTTGATGCATTATTTGTTCCAAATATTCGTACAAAGTTTCACCTCCTTGTTTTTATATATTTGAATTGTAACTCTTTTTATGTTACAAGTTAAATATTGTATTTTTCTTCCTTTCTGTTTTTCCGTTCTGATAGCACTGGCAACTCCGAAGCCTTCCATCTCATCAGCAATTTTTTCACATACATTAAAGATATTAGGGTTATCTTCTTAATTCGTTATATAAATATAAGCACGCTTCATCTTCGGTATCAAAAAATAGATTCGTTGTTTTACAATCTTTTTCAGTATAAAAGACATTCCATTTGTCATCAACAAATTTTATACAAAATCTTTCATCCCTGCGTCCTGTTTCTTCAAAATTATATAACTCTTTTGGAACGCCACATTTAACAAGAATATTTTTTAGTTCTTTTACATTCATTTTATTATCCTTCATATATTATGTTTATGCTGCTAACGTTTCCTTTCGGATCATAAACAGATTTGATGCTGCCCCAATTGAAAAAAGACTCCGTATCTAAACCATTTTTCTCAAGAATGCCATCGTGAAGCTGCTTACGTTTAATTTCTTCTGAAAACTGAAAATCAACATCGGTGCAAATGAGCGATAACATATATAAAATACCATTTCGAAAGAAAAGGCTGACGATATAATTATTTTCTGTTATTCGAACAGTTTCCTTTAACCTAATGATTCTAACTCCGTCTTGACCATTATAAAAACCGGAGTTTTTAAAATCTTCAAAAGTATATCCTGGCGAAAATTTTTCACCGTTTATTTCAATTATCCCAGACCTCAAGTTCATCATTTACCTCTCTTTACCAAGTCTAATGTGCCTACAGAAACTAATATTTCTTTATCAATCACATCGGTAAACTCCCAATTTATAGCAAACATCACTCGCTCCCTACAAATAAAAATTATAACAAAGAACTATGATATTCTCAATCAGAACATGTCTATCTTCTTGTAAAATGCAAAAAATTGTCGGATTTTAATTTTTTTTGCATTTCAGTGCATAAACTTGTTCATTTTATAAATTTATGCTATAATCTTTTCACAAGGAGGAATGCCGAATGATAGATACTCACGAGCTCAAAAAAAGAGATTTATACTTGAAGAAGCTTATAGCATTTCAAGATACCGAACCGGTTAAAGTTGTAACCGGAATTCGTAGATGTGGCAAGTCCAGCCTGCTCAAGCTAATGGCTCTTCACTTGAAAGAAACCGGAATTACTGATGACCAGATTCTTGAAATGAATTTTGAGTCATATAATTTTAAGAACATGACTAGCGACTCTTTCTATGAATACGTCAAGCAGCACATCAAGTCAACCAAAAGAATGTACCTTTTCTTCGATGAGGTGCAACGTGTTCCTAACTGGGAGGAAGCAATCAACTCTTTCCGTGTTGATTTCAATTGCGATATTTATGTCACCGGTTCAAATGCTTATATGCTGTCTTCTGAATATGCTACCTATTTATCAGGTAGGTGTGTAGAGATAAAGCTGCTCCCATTATCTTTCTCTGAATTTCTAACATTCCATGATTTTGAAATAAGAGAAACAAAAAGCGCTTTAGGTGGCACACGCAAGCAAGCATATGATAAAACCGGCGAACGCTACGAACTCAGAGAGGTTTTCGATGCCTACATGCGTTTTGGCGGAATGCCGGGAATTGCTGATGTAGGACTGAACCAGGAAAAGGCTTTGGTACTGCTTGAAGGTATCTACTCAACTGTTATTATGAGAGATATTCTCGAGCGTGAAAATCGCAGAGGCGGGAAGAGAATCACCGACCCTGTGCTTTTGAAAAAGATTGTCATGTTCCTTGCAGATAACATAGGAAGTAGTATTTCTGTTTCTTCCATTGGCAATACCTTAGTAAATGAAGGTCTTCTCGAAGACGGAAAGCGAAAAGGAACTCCTAGTGCTCACACAGTTGCCGCCTATGTGAATGCATTACTGGAAGCCTACTTCTTCTACGACATCAAAAGATTTGATATTAAAGGGAAGGAATTCCTACGCACCCATGGAAAGTATTACATTGTTGATATCGGACTTAGAAACTATCTGCTTGGATTTAGGGATCGTGATAGCGGACATGCAATAGAAAATGTTGTCTATTTTGAACTACTACGTAGAGGCTATGATGTCTCTATCGGTAAGGTTGATAACTCTGAAGTGGATTTTATTGCAACAAAAGCAGATGACAAACTTTATGTTCAGGTCACGGAATCCATAACCAGCGAAGATGTTCGCAAGCAAGAATTAGCACCACTCAAAAAAATCAGCGATAACTACGAAAAAATCGTTTTATCCTTGAATACCGGAATGGATTCTTCCTATGATGGTATTAAATCCATCAATTTGATTGATTGGTTGATTTGAGCATAAATGATATCCTCTTGGCTTTTGGTACTCCAAACTTCCAATGCATTGCCGACACTCTCTTCCGATCTGTCTCAGTCGGGCACTTTCCATATTGCCTATATGGAATTTTACAGATAACCGTTTCTTCATCATAATTAAGAAGCGTTTGTATCTTCTACATTATATTCCATCATAAATTTCTTCTTTTTATTACAGGTTAATTAATGGCATCATTATTTCCCAGTATACTTCCATATCACTCACTTCCAAATTATCAACAACATCATCGCCATTTAGGAATAATGGCACTTTATAGCCAGCACACTCATTTGGCTTTAATACATAATGCTGTTGTGTCTCATACCATTCATTAAAAAATGTGGACGCAAGTGAATCTTCATGATGTTCTGCAATTTCTATATTGAAAAAATTCACTAAATCAGCTGGAATATCTAGAACTTCACCTGTTCCAGGCTCAAACATTAGTACTGTTCCTTCTGTCTTACTAAGAGCAAATATTCTTCCCAACCAATCGTATGAAAATACATCCACCTGATTTTTATATGCCGGAAAAGATTGTTCAACTATTTTACACCACTTTTCTATTTCAGAAACCTTAAAAACTCTGAACATTCCATTCAGAAATGTTTTACCTTGAATCGATGCAAGAAACTCATTCGCAGATGTATACTGTTGTTCATCATCTGATCCAACGAATTTTTTAAATTGTTCAAACATCAAAGATATCTCCTTATTTCATAATAAATTTACTAAGTTTAGTGCCTTCTGGAAGATCTTTTATAAGATTGTTAATCTGCTTTCCTAAACTTCTATTTCCGGCAATACATATTTTTTTGCCCTATTTTTACCTTCACCTTGTCAGGCATTACATCGAACATTTTATCGGATATTTTATTGGACATTTTATCGGACATTTTTTCACTATCATCAAAACCATCTCTAATAAAAATAGTTGTTTCCAAATAAGTCCTTCTTTCATCAGTTTCAAACAATGGTTTCGGAGAACCGTTTTGTGATAATTCGTGCAAAATTTTTGGTATACCTGTACCTTGCTTTTCAGAAAGGTCTATCTCTTAAAAAAATTCACCTATTGAATGAGTTATATCCGAAGGATTTCAACCTCCCTTATATTCAACCCTATTCTTTTCTACTACTTTACCTTCTAATAAGGTTTCTGTTTTTAAAGGTATCATTAATCATAAACCCCCGTTCCTTCAGTTTCCATTTATGTATTACCGATTTTCACTACAAAAATATTATATCGTGATTCTTAGACTCGTAATACCTCGCCAACGAATCAGATATGCATTCTCACTAGGCTCGAAAACACCTCGCCAAGTGTTCATAGTATATCACAAACACTAGCACTCATACTTCGCTTTGCTCGTATTCGTTTCCCTACCGAAGGCATGCAACGCAAAAGGGATACACCGTAGAGTGTTTTGATATAAGTGCACACTAAGTTCATACTGCGCTACGCTTGTATTCACTAAGTGTTTACATTATATCATGCCCTTATGAACTTTTTTATTTACATATATCTCGAAACCGCATTATTCTCAAATTCCTAGGGATTCTCAGCCTCGTATTACAGCTCAACAAACTGGAAGTTATCAAATGATATGCTTTGATAAAAAATACTTACATAGTTTTGG
>JAJQGF010000248.1 GCA_021200695.1 Lachnospiraceae bacterium | reverse complement strand
TTCAGGAGGAGTGTTTTTATTATGTTTATTTTAATGGCAGGTGCGTTGCTTGTAATAATAGTCGCTGTTATAGTTGCTGTCGTAACCTCCGTTGTATCTGCGGTTGCTGCAGAGGGCTCTGATTTTGAAGATTAATTTTTCTCAAGAACCTTTTTCACATGAAAAAATGCCGGTATCAGAAAGATATCTGCCAATATCCACGCAATCGGGCTTCCCATGCATACTCCTGTATAGCCGAATATGGGCACCAGAATAATTCCCGCAAGGGCTCTTGCCGCCATCTCAAGCACTCCTGCAAGCATCGCAAATGTCGGAAATCCCATTCCCTGAATCAAAAATCTCACAATATTAACCAATGCCAGAGGAAAATAAAACGCCGCATTTACAATCAGATAAAACCTGACATTGCTTATTATTGCCGTCTCCTCCGCCTCCACAAACAGTGTCGCAAGAGGCCTTCCCATGAAAACCGATATCAGTAGCGCAATAACAGAATATGCTGCTCCCAAAGATACGCATGCCTTAAGTCCCTTTTCCAGCCTGTCAAGCTTCCCAGCACCCACATTCTGTCCGCCATAGGTCGCCATTGTAGAGCCGAGCGCGTCAAATGGACATGCCAGAAAGTTTCCAACCTTTGATGCCGCAGTGACCGCGGCTACCGCATCCGAGCCTAAGGTGTTCGTTGCACTCTGTAAAATCACACTTCCTATTGCCGTTACCGAATATTGCAAGCCCATAGGTATCCCCATTCCGCACAGCACCTTCATAAAATGAGCATCCGGACTCCACTCCTCCTTCTTTATATGAAGGATTTCAAACCTTTTAATCATAAAGCACAGACAGCATAGGCCTGACACTCCCTGCGAAATTACCGTAGCCCATGCGGCTCCCGCAACACCCATGTCAAGTCCGAGTATGAAGAACAAATCAAGGCCTATATTTATAAAAGAAGACATTATCAGAAAAATAACCGGTGTCCGGCTGTCCCCAAGCGCCCTTATCACACCCGCCACAATATTATAAAGATATACCGTTGGAATAGCGAGAAAAATTATCCAGATATATTCATATGCTCCGTCTATTATATTTTCAGGTGTGCGCATCAGCACTAATATCTGTCTGCACAGAAGAGTGGTCACAACAGTCATCACTACAGAGAAGGAAATTCCCAGCCACACACAGTTAGCTGCATACCTTCTCACACCCGAATAATCTCCCGCACCGAATTTATGGGATATAGGTATGGAAAAGCCGTTGCATACACCCATGCAAAAGCCTATAACAAGAAAGTTTACAGAGCCGGTCGCGCCAACCGCCGCAAGATTATCAACTCCAAGAAATCTTCCCACAATTATAGTATCGACCAGATTATAAAACTGCTGAAACAAAAATCCAAAAAGCAGCGGCACCGAAAATCCCAAAATAAGCTTCATCGGAGAGCCTTCAGTCATTTCCTTTGTCATAACAATCCCCATCCCTGAAAATTAACATGCAATTATTTATACTGTCCGCTACAGAGTATATTCGTTTTTATATAAAAGTGCAATAAGAAAAATTTTGTTATTTCCATTCAACAGTCTATAATAATTCATCACCCGCTGCCGGGAAGTCGCATACGCCCTTCTTCCCAATGTAAAAACAGACAAATTCCGAGCTTTCTTCAGCATTGACGGAAAAGCCCTCCGCAATATCCATACTGCATACAATACTTTCATGTTTATATGCTGTATGGCCTGACACATTTATTTGTCCGCTAAGTATATATATCATACAGCAATCAGCGGCATATATGTTTTTAATTAAAAGAACCTCTCCGGCTGCAGCCCTTTTCTGCTCTACATATCCTTCCGTATTTACATTCATTATAAGATTAAGGTCTGTACCCTGCCCAAGTGCATGAATACTCATATTTCCGTCAAAGCTTATTGTCATACCCTGCTCAAGCCTTTTTGTCCCTCCGCCATAATGTAATTCAGGTTTACCGCTTATAAGATACAAGATTCTATGAAATCCCTGCATTTTAGTAAAAATACTTTCCTGTGCCTCAACAGTTGCCCTGCTGAAACGCCATTCAAACATACGCTCAGCAAATGCCGCATCCTGAGGAGATATCATAATCTGACTGGTTTTGCCTCCGGCCCATTGTGTCGTAATATATTCCGCTTCACGAATAATTCTACATTTCATAATGGTTTTCCTTAATAATAACTCCCTTTTTTATAACCGTATCTACAAGATTTTCCATTGTATAATATACCAGATATTTGTAATCCGGGCAGCCAAGCAATATAATATCCGCATTTTTACCGACCTCAATGCTGCCCGTATACCCGGCGCAGTCTGCTGCCGCAGCCCCGTTTAATGTCAACGCAGTCACCGCCTCCTCGATTGTCATCCTCATTTGTATTACCGCAAGCGAAATTAACAGTGGTATGTTATCAGAAAAACAGCTTCCCGGATTAAAATCGCTCGCCAACGCCACGGCGCAATTACTGTCAATCATCTTTCTCGCAGGCGCATATGGTTTATTGAGGCAGAAGGCAGTGGCAGGCAGGAGTGTCGCTACCGTCCGGCTTTGTGACAATCTCTTAATATCCTCCTCCGATATCATCAGAAGATGGTCAGCAGACACGGCATCATAACGCAAAGCAAGCTCCACTGCACCCATTGAGGTCATTTCGTCGGCATGTATTTTAATTTTTAAATTATACCTTTGAGCCGCCTGAAAAAGCTTTTCTCCCTGTCGAACATTTATTACCCCCGCTTCTACGAATGCATCACAAAATTTCGCGAGCCTTTCCCCCGCCACGACAGGCATTACCTTATTTATTATGAAGTCAATATATTCGTCTCCTCGTTCTCTGTATTCACCTGCTACCGAGTGAGCCCCCAGAAAAGTAGGTATTACACTTACAGGCTGATTTTCGTTCAATTTCTTCATTACCTTTAATTGCTTTATTTCCGTATCTAAATCAAGACCATAGCCGCTTTTTCCCTCCACACAGGTTACTCCCTGCCTGAGCATGTGTTCAAGCCGTATTTTCCCTTTTTTATAAAGCTCAGTCTCAGTCTCCGCCCGCGTAGCCTGCACACTTGCCTCTATTCCTCCTCCCCTTCTATGGATTTCCATATAGTCTCCGCCCTCAAGTCGCAGCATAAATTCATCCGGCCTGTATCCTCCAAAAACAAAATGTGTGTGTGAATCAGTAAAGCCCGGAAGCGCACATTTGCCTCTTCCATCCACCTGAATATACTGCTTAATATTTTTTTTATTTTCTGATAAGTATTTTTTTGCTTCGCCAAATGAGCCAATAAAGGCTATTCTGCTTTCTTCTATTATAATTGAACAATCCTTATATATCCTGAGACTGTTCATAGCTTTTCCATGCAACTCGCTTATTCCCAACGGAGTTGCAATCATACTTATATCTGTAATAATTGTATCCATATAAATCCCCTGTCAAAATGATTTATTCTGAAGTCTAAACATAGTCTCCCTTACCTTTGAAATAACCTCATTCTCAGAAATATTACAAAGCTCTCCTCCCTTTACGACAGCTTTTCCGTTTACAATAACCTCTCGTACACAGGAGGGCTGCATTGAATACACAATATTGGGAAGCAACTGTTCGTAATCCTCTGAGACAGGCTGCATAGACATATCCAACATATTGATTCCGACTAAATCGGCCGCATATCCCACCTCTATTTTTCCTGCCTTTAAATCTAATATTTCTGCGCCCTTCTCCGTACCCATTTTAAATGTATCAATATAGTTCATACACATTGCATCACAGGTTTTTGCCTTCTGAAGCAATGCAGCCATCCTCATCTCTTCAAAAATGCTTATGCGGTTATTGCTGCATGCGCCATCGCTTCCAAGTCCAATCCTTACTCCTGACCTCATCATCATGGGTAAATCCGTTACACCATCAGCCAAAAACATATTGCTTGATGGACAATAAACCAGATTTCCGCCCTTGCTGCCCAAAAGCTCTATTTCGCTTTCCTTAAGCCATACTCCATGTATTATAACAATGCTTTCATCTATCAGGCCGTATTTATCCATGACCTCTATTGGGGTAAGGCCTCCAAATTCCTTCTTTACCTGCTCTACCTCAAATGGCTCCTCCGCTACATGAATATGATATTTACATCCGAATTTCTTTGCCAGACTGTGTCCCTCCTGAAGCATTTCTATTGTAGCTGCATGCAGACTGTGAGGTGCCGGTATAACAGAGACCATTTCGTCATTTTCATACTTATCATGCAGGGCTATTGTATTCCCTGATGCCATATTCACTGATTCAACATAACCTGCAGGTGCGCCACCCCAATCATACATAGTACGTGCAAGTACAAGTCGGATGCCTGTATCCTTCGCCGCCTTAATAACCATTTCATCACTTTCAACTCCAAAGTTATGGAGATAAAAGAAATCGCATACAGTGGTGACCCCATATTTCATCATCTCACTGAATGCAAACAATGCGCCATTATATATATCCTCTCCTGTCATTGCCGGAGAAAATTTATAAAGAGCCTCATCCCGCCACTGTAAAAAAGGTTTATCACACGATAAACCCCTCAGCAGGCTCTGAAAGCAGTGATTGTGAGCATTTACCGTTCCTGGAATCATTACCATATTTTCCCATTCTTCGAACCTTGCATCAGGATAGAGCCGTCTTGCAACAGCCCTGTCACAGATATCCGCAATCCTGCCATTTTGAATACATACGCTCTGCTTTGGGGCAAAGCCTTTTTCTGTATATAATAATTTCGGCTCAATTATTTTCAAATGTCTCCA
>JAJQGF010000120.1 GCA_021200695.1 Lachnospiraceae bacterium | reverse complement strand
CTGAAAAAGCTGAAAAATATCCTCTCCTGCTGCAATGGGATGAGAGATGGGGTTATGTCTCATATGGCGACGACAGTGTTATAGGTCTTGCAGGCTGTGGACCCACGTGTCTGTCAATGGTTCTTTTCTCTCTGACACGTGACGAGGGTCTTACACCCGATGTGCTTGCCAAATATGCTATGGACAACGGATACTATATGTTTGGAACCGGCACCATGTGGGCTTTGTTCGAGGAGGTGCCTCAAAATTATGGAGTAATATCGGAAAATCTTGATAAAAAGGATTCGGAACTGATATTTGAAGCGTTAGAGGATGGAAAAATGCTTGTGTTCTCCGTTGGCCCCGGAGATTTCACCGCATATGGCCATTTTATAGTTATATACGGCATAGATGAGGACGGCATGCTTCTTGTAAACGACCCGAACTGCGTATACAGAAGTACGCAGCATTGGGACTACGAGGAAATAAAGAACCAGATTAAAAGCATCTGGTCCTTTGAATACAATGAAAATGAAATTTCCTAAACCTGTTTTTATCCCAAAGCAACATCAAGCGCCATCATCAGCGTAAAGCCTGCGGCAAACATTATTGTACCGAGATTTGAATGGTCGCCTTCTGAGAGCTCGGGAATAAGCTCCTCAACAACGACATAAAACATTGCGCCTGCTGCAAGACTTAAAAGATATGGCAGTACAGGTATCAGACTTCCTGATAAAAGTATTGTTATTACGGCAGCCAGGGGTTCAACCGCGCCAGATATTATTCCCCAGAAGCAGGCCTTTCTTCTGCCCATCCCCTGAGCGCACAGGGGCATTGATACAATGGCTCCCTCAGGGAAATTTTGTATGGCTATACCTATCGAGAGCGCCAATGCGCCCATCATTGTAATTCCTGTATTGCCCGCCCTCCAGCCGGCATATACCACACCTACAGCCATACCCTCGGGAATATTGTGTATTGCCACAGCCAGAACAAGCATGGTTGTTCGTTTCAGGCTGGTTCTCGGTCCCTCCGGCACATCACTGTTTTATGAAGATGCGGAGTTAACACGTCAATCAGCAGAAGGAATATTACTCCTATCCAAAAGCCTACAACTGCAGGTACAAATGCAAAGCTGCCCATGTCCTCCGACTGCTCCATTGCGGGAATCAGCAGACTCCACACGGATGCTGCCACCATAACGCCTGCCGCAAAGCCGGTCAGTGCCTTCTGAAGCTTAAGATTCATCTGCTTTTTCATAAAGAAAACGCACATTGCCCCCAGTGAAGTACCTATAAAAGGAATTAAAAGTCCCTTTGCTATCGTCAGCGATTCAGCATTCATCTCTCTCTCACCTCTATCCGCATTGTCAATGTTATATTCCATTTTACATTATTACCCAAGATAAATATAACATATTTTTATGCAGGTACAAGCATTGTCGTTACTAATGATAATTTTAATCCGTTATGTATCTTGTATAAGCTTTAAAAGCTCCGCGCTTGTTTTTTCATAATTTTCAAAAAGAATTGCTTTCATTCCGACAGCCCTTGCACCGTCAATATTCAGCTGCCTGTCATCTATGAATACCGCATTTTGTCGTTCAATTCCATATTTTTCCAGAAGTATCTCATAAATTTGCAGTTCGGGCTTTACCAGTTCAACCTGATATGAAATTACCATTCCGTCCGCCAATTCAAGAAAATCATATTTTTTTGAATTAACCTCAAAGGCCTGCTTTCCATAGTTTGATAAAATATATATCTTAAGTCCCATATCCTTAAGTGACTGAAGCCACTTCCTGCTGTATGGGTACACATCGGTGAATACAGTGACATTATCCCACATTCTGTCAACCAGCGCTTCCATGCCCGGAAGCCTTGATTTGAACAGCCTTCTTATTTCATTATCACTGTATGGAATCCTGTCACACTCCTCCCAAAGTCCGGAAAAAATTTTTTCCGAGATTACCTTAATCTGCTCATCCGTAAATCCAAGCCTTCGCATGCCCTCCACAGGCTGAAATTCAACAAGCACCCTGCCGAGGTCAAAAATAACCGTATCTGTCATATTAATCCTCTTTTTACCGTTTTCAAAACCATTTTCCACTAAAATAATATCATGGCGAATTTCATCTGACAAGATTTCAAACAACTGTTGAATCAATAAATATCTGTTATGGCTAAAGCTGAATTAAGGGAAAAATCTGCCGATTTTTCCCTTAAATTAATTTGCCTTATACTGTATTTTCAGCTCTCACATCTGTCAAACTCCGGATTAAAGGCATAAAAGTTCTTTGCATTAAGCTTATCCTGAGTAATCCTCAGTGCTTCACCGAATCGCTGGAAATGCACAACCTCACGCTGTCTGAGAAATTTTATAGGTTCGCATACATCCGAATCCTTTACAAGTCTCAAAATATTGTCGTATGTCGAGCGGGCTTTCTGCTCTGCCGCCATATCCTCAATCAAATCCGTTATAATATCACCTTTTACCTGAAATTCGCAGGCATTAAAAGGAATCCCTCCTGCCGCCTGGGGCCATATACCGATTGTATGGTCTACATAATATTTATCAAAGCCATACTTTTCAATCTCTTCCATTGAAAGATTTCTGGTAAGCTGGTGAACAATCGCCGCAACCATCTCAAGATGCGCCAGCTCCTCTGTTCCTATATCCGTAAGCAATCCCGCCACCTCTCTGTACGGCATCGAATATTGCTGCGAAAGATATCTCATGCTTGCACTCATTTCACCATCCGGGCCTCCGTATTGTGATATTATAGCCTGTGCAAGCTGGGCATTGGGCTCCTTGATATTTACGGGAAATTGCAGTCTTTTTTCATAATTCCACATCAGCTACACACTCCTTCCCATGGCAGAGGCGCCATGCCCCATCTCCATTCCTTTCCGCCTTCAGCCATATCCTTGGTGAGCGGGTAATATTTCTGTGAAAATTCTTTACTCATCTGATTCCTGATACGGCTGTAATGGTTAAAATACTCCATAGCATTGCGGTCATCAGGATGGGTGTCCAGATATAATGTCAGCTCAACAAGCACAAAATCAAGAATTCCGATATCATTAAGCATCTGCTTCATATCACTCATTTTACACATCTCCTTCCTGTGAAGGGCTTATTGAGTTCAGGAAAAACAGTGCCTATACGGTATGCTTTTTCAAGGTCATCATACATTCTGTCAAAATGCTGCCACGGGACATAAGCCATTGCAATAGGGAATTTGTCTATAAGTTCATCCGAAAAAGAATAATCCTGCATAAAGCTTCCTTTCAAATTTTTCTTTTTTATATCATATGTGAATTTATTTTTTACGTGCAGGCTTTATCTGTCGCTATGCTCTCTTGAACCCGGAAGTCTTCTTCTAATCAGACGGCTTTTTAGTTTTCCGGCATCAAACGGAATAAGCGGATAAATATAGCTTGTATGCGAAACGGTTTTGTTAAATGCTATTGAGAACACTGTAATCAGAATTCCCAAAATATATCCCCACACACCAAGCAGCTGTGTAAGAACAAGATTAAGAATACGCATGAATTTTAAAGCATATCCCAGCTCATAATTTGCCTGGGTATAATTTGCTATAGCAACAAATGCCATATACAACAGCACCTCGCTTGAAAACCACCCGCTTTCAACTGAAAATTCCCCAAGCACCAATGCAGCCATTACGCTCAGGGGTGTGCTCAGCATATTCGGTGTGTTTACCGCAGCAAGCCTAAGCCCGTCTATCGCAAGCTCAAGCAGCAAAAACTGCCATATAAGCGGGACATTCGGCGTTTCCTTCAGCAATATAAAGGAAAAGCTGTCAGGCACCCATTCCGGCTTTATATGCAGCAACAGATAGGTAGGGGTAACAAGATAAGTCAGCAATGCTATAAGCGTTCTTGTAAGACGGAGATACGTACCCGTGATTGGTGGAAAATTGTAGTCATCAGCCTCCTCCACAACGTCAAAAATCGTAGTTGGAAGTATCATGGCAGAGGGCGAATTGTCAACAAGAATTACAATATTTCCCTCAAGCACCTGTGCCGCTGCGGTATCGGGGCGCTCAGTATATTTGAATTTTGGAAATGGGTTGTACCATTTTCTTTTATATATACATTCAGCCAGGCTCTCCTGATTCATTGTCAGTGCATCAACCTTTATATTTTGAATTTTCCTCTTTATACTCTCCAGAAAGGTGTGGTCAACTCTGCTGTCCATATAACATACAACTATATCCGTCTTGGAGCTTTCTCCCGCATTGTACATCTCCATGCGAAGGTCTGTGCTTCTTATACGTCTCCTTATAAGTGCAGTATTAAAAACAAGAGTCTCAACAAAACCATCCTTTGAACCCCTTAAAACCTTGTCCTTATCAGGCTCCTCAACATTTCTTGCCGGATAGGTTCTCGAATCGATAAGCAGCGCTTTGTCATAGCCCTCAACAAGAAGCACAAATACTCCCGACAAAAGCGAATTTATTATCTTTTCCCACTCATTCTGGATATCCACTTCAACATATGAAACACATTTTTTAGACATTTCATGGGCATCCCCGGGCATGTCCTCCTCCGTCAGCTCCATAAACTGCTGCAAAAGCTTCTGCATAAGCTCATCCTTGCAAAAGCCGTCAACAAGGTACATACACGCGTCACGCCCTCCAATATTTATCGTTCTGTATATAACATCAAAGTTCTCATTTACTGACAAAATCTCATTAAAATACTGTATATCCTCCGCCAGCGAGCCTGACATTATCTTCCTGACATTCCCTTCCTCTTTGGCAAGTCCGTTTTTTTCACATTCACTATTATCCAAAATTAAAAC
>JAJQGF010000047.1 GCA_021200695.1 Lachnospiraceae bacterium | reverse complement strand
TCCGATGTGCCATCCTCTTATGCTTACAAAGCTAAAAATTGAGTTTGAGCCTGAGTGGTCCTGCGGCATGTGCAATGCTGAAGGCAGCAGGCTATGAGGTTCTTGGAGTGACCGTTCTTCCGGACGATGAAGCTGTACTCCTGAATGAGATGATAAAACTGTGCGATGAGGAAGGGGCTGATGTGGTATTTACCACCGGCGGCACAGGCTTCTCTCCGAGGGACAACACACCTGAGGCAACACTTAAGGCTGCCACTAAGGCGGCGCCCGGTATAGCGGAGGCTATGAGATACCACAGCCTGCAAATAACGGACAGGGCTATGCTGAGCCGTGCCGTAAGCGTTATGCGCAACCGTTCGCTTATAATAAATCTTCCTGGAAGCCCTAAAGCGGTCAGGGAATGTCTGGAATATATACTGCCGCCTCTTTCACATGGAATAGCCATAATGCGCGGCGAGGATGGAGAATGCGCCGGCAGATAAAACAGGATTAAGGTTATTTTTGTTAAAAAACCATAATTAGTAATTGTTAAAAGATTATTTTATTGTGTGTTTTTTATCATTATGCTATAATAAACCTAATTGGAGCCTGGTGTAAAATGCGGGAGCAGTAAATCCTGTGAGGCATTATGGTTTGAATTGTGAATAAGAAATAAGTTTATAAGGAGGCTTTCATGTACTCAGAGAACGTAATACACAAGAATGAAATGAATGAAAAGACTATGAAGTTCCTCGACAAGTTCGTGAAGCGTGTCAAGGCGAACCCTCCGGGAGTATGTCCCATTGCGGTGCAGCTTTCTTTTCTGCAGAGCGCAAGAAGTCAGACCTGCGGAAAATGTGTCCCCTGCCGTGACGGACTTGAGCAGGTGGAGAATATGATGAGGAAAATTCTGGATGGCAAGGCGGATATGGCTACCTTTGACAATATGGTAGAGCTTTGCAGGATGATTCAGGACACCGCGGACTGTGCTATCGGATATGAGGCGGCAAACATTGTTCTTCAAAGTGTTGAGTTATTCCATGATGAGTACATGAGCCATATTGTGGAGCACAGATGTCAGGATGAGGTCGGACAGAAGGTTCCGTGCATATCCTATTGTCCCGCACATGTGGATATTCCGGGATACATAGCATTAATCGGCGAGCATCGTTATGCTGATGCAATAAATCTGATTCGACATGACAATCCGTTCCC
Source organism: Lachnospiraceae bacterium (assembly GCA_021200695.1). Taxonomy (GTDB): domain Bacteria; phylum Bacillota; class Clostridia; order Lachnospirales; family Lachnospiraceae; genus Acetatifactor. The sequence continues at coordinate 3,685 of JAJQGF010000047.1, read as the reverse complement.
TACCGCATGCGCATTTATATGTGAACATCCCTGCGAGGAAAAATGCAGGCGTGACCTTCTGGACAGTCCCGTAAATATCAGGGGACTTAAGAAGTTTGCAGTAGACCAGATTGCTGCGGACGAGGTAAAGGTTCCTGAGTGTAATGTGTCCACCGGAAAGAAAATAGCCATAGTAGGCGGGGGTCCCTCGGGACTTACAACCGCGTATTACCTCTCTCTCATGGGTCATAAGGTCGTGGTATTTGAGGAGAGGGACCATCTCGGAGGAATGCTGCGGTATGGAATTCCTAATTACCGTCTTCCGAAGGACCGTCTGGACCAGGATATAAATGCCATACTTTCAACGGGAAATATTGAGGTAAGATATAATACGGCAATCCAAAAGGATATTATGATGGAACAGCTTTTGGAGGAGTACAATGCAGTATACATTGCGATTGGCGCTCAGACCGGAAAATCAGTAAATGTAGAGGGTGTTGACAGCAGGGGAGTATATTCAGCAGTAGATATGCTTGGTGAGATAGGCAGAGGTAATATTCCGGATTACACCGGCAAGCGCGTGGTCGTAGTCGGAGGCGGAAATGTCGCAATGGATGCAGCGAGAAGCGCCGTGCGCTGCAATGCAAAAGAGGTAACTATAGTATATCGGCGCCGTCAGGTTGACATGACCGCACTGCCGTCTGAGATTCAGGGTGCGATTGAGGAGGGAGTCGAGCTTCTGACCTTAAATGCACCTTTGAGGATAAATGCTGACGCTGACGGAAATGTATGCGGGTTTGTGACACAGCCGCAGATGATAAGTGTGTATGACAGACAGGGAAGACCTTCGGCGACACAGGCTAACAAGGAGGAGGTTGAAACCCCTTGTGAAATTGTGCTTATGGCTATAGGTCAGGATATAGTTTCCGAGCCGTTTGAAAAATACAGCGTGAATTCAAGAAGGAAGACCTTTGAGACAGAGCCCACAACAAGACTTAAGGGCTATGAAAAAATATTTGCGGGCGGTGACTGCGTGTTCGGACCCGCCACGGTAATTAAGGCAATTGGTGCCGGAAAGGTCGCAGCGCTCAACATTGATGAGTATCTCGGATATCATCACAAGTATCTTGATGATATAAGTATTCCTGAACCCAGGGAGAATGACAGAACGCATTATGGTCGTGTACATCTTACGGATCGCTCGGCAAGGGAGAGAAAGAAAAATTTTGAGCCTGTTGAGAACGGCATGTCTTATGACGAGGCAATGCAGGAATGCCATAAGTGTTTAAGATGCGACCACTTCGGGTGCGGAGTAGTGGAAGGAGGCAGAGTATAATGGTAAATATTACGATTGATGGAACAGTGCTTTCCGTAGACGAAAATTTAACTATTTTAGAGGCTGCCAAAAGCGCTGAAGTGAAAATACCAACCCTTTGCTATCTGAAGGGGGTTAATGAGATTGGTGCCTGCAAGATGTGCGTGGTTGAGGTTGAGGGCATGGATAAGCTTGTCACCTCCTGCAACACAAGGGTCAAGGAGGGAATGGTTGTAAATACCAGGTCTGACAGGGTCATAAACAGCAGGAAACAGGTTTTAAATATGCTGCTTGCAAACCATGATGTCAGATGCTTCTCCTGCGGTAAATCCGGCGACTGTCGTCTCCAGGACCTTGCAAATGAATATGGAATTGAGAAGTCCTGTTATGAGGGAAGCGCTGCCAAGTTTGAGGCAAAAAAGGAAAATCCTTTTCTCACATATTATCCTGAGCTGTGCATTAACTGCCAGAGATGTGTCAGCACCTGCAATAAGGTTACCTGTAACGGTACACTTCACAATGGCAAGATAGGTACAAGAACTCTTATCGACGCACCATTCGGACCGGATTGGAAGGTGACTGACTGTGAATCCTGCGGCAACTGCGCGGAGGCTTGTCCCACCGGGGCGTTGGTGGCAAAAAACCGTAAAAAATATCAGGTGGGCAAGGTTAAAAAGGTGCTTACCACATGCCCGCACTGCGCAACAGGCTGTCAGTATTATCTGGTGGTCAGGGATAATGAGATTGTGGATGTTGAGCCGGCGGACGGTCCCTCTAATAAAAAGCTTCTCTGCGTAAAGGGAAGGTTCGGCTCATTTAATTTTGTTCATTCTCCCGAGAGGCTTAAATATCCTCTTATCAAGAACAGGGAGACCGGGAAATTTGAGAGAGCTACCTGGGATGAGGCTCTTGACCTTATAGCATCCAAATTTACAGAGATTAAGAAGCAATATGGCTCGGATTCTCTGGCGGGCTTTGCATGCTCGCGTTCTCCGAACGAGGATATCTATATGCTTCAAAAGATGGTTCGCTGTGCGTTCGGTACAAACAATGTAGACAACTGTGCCCGTGTGTGCCACTCGGCAACGGTTGCAGGTCTTGCTATGACGCTTGGTTCGGGTGCCATGACCAATCCCATCAGCGATATAACAAATGATGTTGACGTGATTATGCTTGTAGGCTCTAATCCTGAGGAGGCTCATCCTGTAATAGGAATGCAGATTCGTCAGGCTGTGGAGAGGGGAACGAGACTTATAGTTGTTGACCCGAGAGATATTGGCCTCTCAAAGGTCGCTGATATTCATCTTAAGCTTAAACCGGGAACAAATGTTGCATTTGCAAACGGTATGATGAATGTCATAATAAATGAAGGACTTGCAGATGAAGAGTTTATAAAGAACAGAACCGAGGGCTTTGAAGAACTGAAAGAAATTGTCAAAGACTACACACCCGAGAGAGTTGCAGAGATATGCCATATAGATGCCGACCATTTAAGGGAGGCTGCGCAGATGTATGCAAAGGCAAAGAAAGCTCCCATTATTTACTGTCTCGGTGTTACAGAGCATTCAACAGGCACGGAAGGCGTTATGTCCATGTCAAATATGGCAATGCTCGTGGGTAAGCTGGGTCGTTCCGGCTGCGGAGTTAATCCTCTGCGTGGACAGAATAATGTTCAGGGTGCCTGCGATATGGGTGCGCTGCCGGGAGACTTCCCGGGATACCAGAAGGTAACAAATCCTGAGGTTGTTGCAAAGTTTGAGAGGGCATGGGGAGTTAAGCTTTCCAATAAGCCGGGAGTACATGCTACCGATGTATTTGGCGCAGCTATCCGCAAGGAGATAAGAGGACTCTTTATATTCGGAGAGGATCCGGTAGTAACGGATGCTGACCAGAATCATATTAAAAAAGCTCTTACGAGCCTTGACTTCTTAGTATTATCAGACCTCTTTATGACAGAGACGGCTCAGTATGCAGATGTAATTCTTCCCGGAACAAGCTATGCGGAGAAGGAAGGTACATTCAGCAATACCGAGCGACGTGTACAGAGAGTGAGGAAGGCAGTCCAGCTTGAAGGAGAGATGAGGCTTGATACAGATATCTTTATAGATTTAATGAACAGAATGGGCTATCCGCAGCCACAGCTCACAAGTGAAGAAATAATGGATGAAATTGCCTCGCTGACACCAAGCTTTGGGGGTATAAGCCACAGAAGACTTGACAGGGGAGAGAGCATACAGTGGCCCTGCCCTGACAAGAATCATCCGGGTACACCTATCCTTCATGTGGGCAGGTTCTCAAGAGGTTTGGGCTGGTTCTATCCCGCTGAGTATGTTCCCAGCGCTGAGCTTCCCGACGATGAGTATCCGTTTATCCTTATGACGGGTCGTATAC
>JAJQGF010000161.1 GCA_021200695.1 Lachnospiraceae bacterium | reverse complement strand
GTGTATCAGGACCTGCGAGAATAATATAGTTTTGAACACCCTTTGACATCATCATCGCTATAATCCCCGGCATCGCATCTTTGCTTCCCGTGACAAGCTGGATATTCAGACCATATTTCTGATTCTGCGCTTCAATCCTATCGTTGAGTTGCTGAACAGCCTCTGCCGATAATGGATTACTTTTGTATTTGCTCACTTTATGCCTTGCTCTCATTGCTTCCTGTAATGTCATAATAGCCTCCTTACCTGACTTCTTTATAATGATATTTATCAATGCCTGCATTAAAATACTTCTATAATATAATTTAATCAACTGCATTTTATTAAATTTAAAAAGTAATGTCAAGAATTACAATTACTTTAGAGCTGAAAGGATTTTAAATCTGTTTATTTTCGGAAGAAAAATTTCTGTGAAATTCTCTATAATTGTAATCTTTATTCGAATGGCAAAGAACAGCAAAATTGATGGAATCAAACAGCCATCCGCTGCCTTTTCCCGCGTAAGTAAAGCCTCGAATTACACGTTCAAACAAATCTGATACCGTGGCGGCATCATTTCCATACATACCGCATCCAAAGGCCCCCAAAATCAAATGACGATAGCCCCGCGATGCTGCAACCAGAAGCATTCCCTGAATCCGCTTAGAAAGCATATCTTCATATTCCCGCTGTGACATTCCCTCCAATCCCAGACGTACCATTGGTGCGGCACAACTCATGACAGATACTGAAAATGGCTCAAACAGAGTCTCTGAAGAAAAATCTTTTATTACTTCCACATAAGGGGAAAGCATAATCGCATCAGAGCCCATACGCGTTTTTCGTGCGCTATTGTACTCATAATATTTCCTTGCGCCATCGCTTTCCAAAGACAGTAAAAGGGATGTCCTGCGGCAGAGATCCTCCTCCTGTGCGCTTGCTCCCTTCCTTGTCTGACCACCCGGTTGTGTAGCGCTTGCCAGATTCAGTACAAGCACTTTAGGCACAAGCTCTCCATTCATTTTCAAATCCCGATATTTTTTTTGCGCAAGAACAAGTGCGTCCGCATTCTCACAGCCAAAAATACAGTGCGCATCCTGTGTTTGGCTTTCACTGCTTCCTTTGGATGAACCGTATACCGTTCGCAGCAACTCAATATCATCCGGCAGAAATACATGGATTTCTCTCATTTGTTCTGTGGAAAACTGCAGCTTTATATTCCGTCCTGCCTTTTCATAGCAGCCATTTTCCATAATACTCAGAGTATCCTCCAATATCGTTACATTTCTTTTCTTACGCATTTCCTTCTGCCGTTCTTTTTCCTGAATTTCCTTTTCAGAAAGACCCTTATATTCCGCTTCGCGCATCTGCGCCGCAAGCTGCTTTAAGCGTTCATTTTCAGATAATTCTTTTTCTGTTTCCTGTTCAGCCATTTCCGTCATGCCTTTCCTTCAGCTTTTTAAATACACCATCACATTCTTCCCGAATGTTCAAATCCGCAACCCTGTCAAAGCCGGTATGACCCGGATTAATCTGAACAATCACGGCATTTTTTTTTCGATATTCCCAATAAACATCTCCATAATTGCCGCGTGTTCCGATAACAAGAATCAGGTCAGCACTTGAAATCCATTCTCTGGCTTTTCGGACATCCTCATCCCAAAGACCGATATGACTGTAAAGCGGCCAGGGGAGAATCTCTCCTCCGCATGATTCGCATCTTGGAAGTTTCTCCTGATTCCAGATTTCATAACCATCATAATGGCGACCACATTCAGAGCAACAGTTGACCTGAAGGCTGCCCTGAATTTCTGCAACATTTTTTGAACCGGCAATGGTATGCATACAGTCCACATTTGTTGTAATGATTCCAAGAAGCCTGCCCTCCGATTCCAGGTCTCGCAAAGCATAGTGGCTATAGCCTGGCTTATATGAAAACATAGTATCCAGATAAGTCGGCAGAAAAGAGCTGTAGTCGTCCCCAAGCTTCCGCACTCTGCCGGCACCACGCGTGGAAAAAAGCATCTGACCGTATGTTACACCTCCCCCCGCCACGGAAATACCTGCGCCGGTTGTCGCAACAATGTGATTACTAGCGTCAATATAATCAGACAACTGTCGTATTGGGTCCACGCTCTGACCTCCTTTGAAAAAGCTCATACGTACACTCCTTTTATCCGTTTAAAACTGCATCAAAAACTGTGACCGCATCCGCCCGGATATTTAAATCAGCAATTCGGTCAAATTCCGTTTCAGATGGATTAATCTGCACCAGCTTTGTCCCCTCTTTCATCCGGCTTAAATATTCGTCACTGCGAAAACCGGTAGTGCCAATAACAATCACCAATGTCGCTTCGGAAATCATATTAACAGCTTTTCGCATACTATCACGCGAAGCATCAGCACCGGCTCTGCTGTCCCTGCAAAAGCTCGTCGGCATCAGCGGAGCGCCACATTTTTCACAGCGTGGCATATGCCCCTGGTTCCACACCTGATAATCATAACAGCGGATGCCACAGTCAATACAAACATTATCCTGAAAGCTGCCTTGAAATTCAATTACATTTTGGGAACCGGCAATAGTGTGCAGACAGTCCAGATTTTGTGTGACAATACCATAAAGCTTTCCCTGCTTTTCCAATTCTGCAAGCTGTTTATGAACAGCACTCGGTCCCTTAACGAATGTCGCATCCAGAAAAGCGTCCTTCATAGCTTCATAGAACTTCTCCGGGTTTTTACGGACATATGATGTGGAAAAAATCCGATTGGCATTCATCCTGCCAACGCTCTGCTTGAGCCTGCGCATGCCGTAAAGATAGGAAATTCCAGCACCTGTGACAGCAACAGTCTTTTTGCTATGCTCCATGTATTCCTTTAGCTGGCTGAACTCAGTTTTCATATTTTTCCTCCATAATCGACCAACAGGCAACACCCACGAAGTTCAATTAACTTTTTCGGTGGTGTTGCCTGCCATATTTTATCAGATGTAATTTACGCTAAGTGAAACAGACAAATCCCTAGGCTGTGCATTGCCACTGAGACTATAGCCAATCGCGGCAGCAGAAACAGGCTTAAAGCCTTCAGGGATACCCATTTTGGCACACATCTCCTTATTTTGGGAAAGGCCCTGCACAGCGCCCCAAAGATAAATGTTATCTACCCCGGCATCTGTCGCTGCAATTAACATATTCTCAATCACACAAGCTGTGTTTGCAAACTCAATCCCCGGCGCCATTTGTTCCTGCGAGGCGGAAACAAAGATAACAACGGGCGCACCATAGAAGAAATCCCGTTCATCCATATTCATGGCTGCTGCAACAGACCGGTTGATTTCATTAAGAATTTCCCTGCTGCGGCATACTGTCAGATGAAGAGACTCTCTCTTGTTGGCACCGATTGGAGCCTGACAGCCTGCCTTTACAACCATATCGACAATTTCATCCGACACAGTCTTATCAGGATTAAAATCCCTTGTTGATTTTCTTATTGCGATGGCTTCTAATGTTTGCATAAGAGCACCTCCTTAATGTAATATGAATAATTACATTATAGTGTGTTAAAAAAGTAATGTCAAGTGTTACAATTGATTTTTTGGTAAAAATATGCTATACTTTTTTTAGCACTTATGCAGGAGGAGATGATGATAATATGCGCGTCAGCAAACGATTTCCATTAGCAGTTCATTCCCTATTATTTGTTGCAGTCCTGTCGCCCAAAAAACGTGTGACGAGTACACTTGTCGCAGAAAGTACAGACTCTAATCCTGTCACTGTCAGAAATATATTTCTTAGCTTATCAGAGAATGGTCTGCTGATAGCGGCTGCCGGTAAAAACGGCGGTGTTCGTCTCGCCAGAGAGCCAAGGGATATCACTTTGTGGGACATATACCAGGCAGTAGAGACAAATGATGTCGAAGAAATTTTTAAGCTTCATGAAACAAACAACGACTGCCCTGTAGCTAAAAACTATTATCAAATATTATATCCACACATGGAATCTGCTGTAAATGCTATGAAAGCAAATATGGAGCAGGTAACATTAGAAACACTAATTAACGAGTTGAAATATCTGCTTAAAGATATTAGAGTTGAAGATGCGGCTAAACATTTGTCAAATCAGCAGTAATAACCGATGCCAACTACTGATTCCGGCACTCTACGCCTCATATTCCCTGGTGCCTATATTCGCATAGCATCCATTGCGGTGCATCCCTGTATTTATTGTGGGTGTCATCCTGTATAAAACCACATGTCGCATCTGTCCTTGATTCCATATTCTTTGCGCAACTGCTTTTTCTCCAGCCTCTTTTCCTCTGTCTTCTTTTGCTCTTTTTTCTTTTCAATGGCTTTTTCACGAATTTTGGCTGCGTTTTCCGACATCGTTTGCAAATATGATTTTTTATTGTCCTTTGTTCCTATGCCCCATTTACTAATTCCGCCATCTTTATCAATAGCCCATCCCGTTTGAAGTTTGTAACCTTTTGCCGCTTCGGTGCGAATCAAACGCTCATCTATTTCCTGCATAAGCGCAATCTGTTCCTCATATTCCGCTTCCAACTCGGAATCATTCGCCATTTTTTCCAAGAACTGCGGCGATATTGCCACGTTTACCGTAGCGGATGATCCATAAGTCATTCCCTGCGTATAATCTGCCGATACAAAGCTGTAATTGCTGTAATTTTGCGTAAGATACGCCAGTTCTTCCGCAGCTGTCGTCCTTGTTGATGCAGTAGTTTCCTCCTGTGTACTGCTTATGGTTTCCTTTGTGCTTGAACTTGTATATGTACTCTGCGCATACATATTTGCATAACTGCTTACTCCTGTAACTGACATGGCATGACCTCCTACAAATTGTTCTTATTTTTACATAACATCATACTTCAGATGAAATAGTCAAGCCTCGCGCCCTTTAAGCTGCCCTCGGAGATAATCT
>JAJQGF010000224.1 GCA_021200695.1 Lachnospiraceae bacterium | reverse complement strand
TTGAACCCTCGCGCCGCTATTAACGACCTGCACCCTTTCCAGGGGTGTCCCTTCAACCACTTGGGTACTTCTCCAAATAAGTTGATTTAAAAAACTTATATAAGGTTCACAAAGCCATAATAGCCACGCGATACTCTCCTGAACGGAGAGAGTGGGATTCGAACCCACGCGCCCTTTCGGACAAACGGTTTTCAAGACCGCCTCGTTATGACCGCTTCGATATCTCTCCAATAATATAAGCCACTAATTATCAGCGGCAATGATTATTCTAGCAAAAAGCCGGTCTTGTGTCAACAACTTTTTTAATTTTTTTATCCCTTTTTTTACCCTTTACGAAAACATGTTTGTTGTCAGGGGTAAACTATCCTATAGAGCGAGATTATCAATAAGCATAGACGAGTATATACCGCCAAGCTCTCTCAGTCCCCTTGCAATCATTGACGCATAATTTACTGCGCCTTCATATCTAAGATGTGTATTGTCAAGGGACTCATCGGGATGTGTGGCATATTCTCCCTTTGAAAAATACATATACCATTTTCTGCTTTTTTCTTCTCCCATTTCAGACAATGCTTCTCTGCTCATAGAATATAAATCTACAAAGGGAGTATCCGTTTCCTTTGCAGTCTCCTTCATAGCCTCTACATATTCCCCATGCTCTCCGGCATAAACCTTGCCATCCTCGCCAAAAAATCTTCTTTCGAGCGAAGAAATAAGAACAGGATAAGCTCCATGAGCTCTTGCAGCCCTGATAAATTCCCTGAGGTTGCTCTTGTATGAGCCTCCGGGCTCTGTATATCTGGAGGGGTCATTTATCTTTTCATCATTATGCCCAAACTGAATAAATAAAAAATCTCCCTCACCTATTTTTTCTTCTATTTTTTTAAGTCTTCCTTCATCAATAAAGCTCTTGGTGCTTCTGCCATTCTTCGCATGATTTTCAACCGTATAACCATCTTTAAGAAACAACGGAAATGCCTGTCCGATTCCGGTTTGTGGATATGTGGTGTAATCATTCGTCTGAACTGTAGAATCTGCCGCCCAAAAAATTATATTCATAGCTTTTCTCCGCTTAAACATTATAATAAGATTAATAAACCCATAAAGAAAGCCTGTGTTGCATCACAGGCTTTCAAAATTACTATTTTACAACCAACATTTGCAGGCTTACTCTTTAACAGCTCCGATATTTACACCTGTTACAAAGTATTTCTGCAGGAAAGGATACAGTACCATGAAAGGAAGGATTGCTGCGATAATACCCGCATTGTACAGGGTAGTCTGCGATACATCATATGCAGTCGTAGGAGTATCACCATCCATAATCATAACTCTCAGCTTATACTGGAAGTTTACCTGGTCAGTATCAGTAATATAAATCTGTACGGTGGAATAATCATTCCATACAGTTACGGCAAACATCAGACCGATTGAAGCAAGCGCTGCCTTTGAAAGGGGAAGCACAATCTTGAAGAATATTCCCATAGGCGAACATCCGTCAATCTTTGCCGCCTCATAAAGGCTTCCCGGAACGCCTTCAAAGAAGTTTCTCATAAGCACCAGATTGTAAACATTAATACCATGCTTTACAACCAGCACCCACATGCTGTTTACAAGTCCCAACTGCTTCATTACCAGATACTCAGGAATCATACCGCCGGAGAAAATCATGGTAAAAAGAAGGAAGTATGCAAAAATGTTACGTCCTGGCATATCAAATTGGATAAGCACATATCCACCCAGAGTTGCAAGTACAAGACCAAGGAGCGTTCCGACTACAGTAGTTATAACAGAGTTGATGAATGGTCTGTACAACTTGCTGGTCTCAATAATTGTTCGATAACCGTCAAGTGTAAAATCACGGGGCCAAAGCCTGAACTGATAGACACCGTATTTATTAAGCGAATCTACAAGTACCTTCCATATAGGAATAAGAATAATCAGACCTATTACGATAAATACTATGTAGTTTACTACAGAGAATACACTTACTTTCTTTTTGGGTTTGCGATAAACCGCTTTATTCTCAGCCATATACGTACCTCCTTATACAATACCACGGCCACGGGTCTTCTTTGAAGCATAGTTGCAGACAAGGACAAGGACGCAACCAACCAATGACTTGAAGAGACCTACTGCTGTGGAATAACCGTAGTTCGGCATTGCCGAAGTAAATGTCTGTCGGTAAATATAGGTTGAAATAACATCTGAAACCTCATATACCGCACTGTTGTACAATACGAATACGGACTCAAACATATTCATAACCCTTGCAAGGTTAAGGATTAAAACGGTAATAATGGTATTTGCAAGAGCAGGCATTGTGACATAACGTATCTTCTGCATACGAGTTGCACCGTCAATGTCGGCTGCCTCATAAAGCTCAGGGTTTATACCTGACAATGTGGCAAGGAAAATAATGGTTCCCCATCCTGTCTCCTTCCAGATGTTAATCAGGTAGAAGATTGTGCGCCACCACTTGGGGCTCGCGAGGAAGTAAATCTCTTCACCTTGCTGTATAATATTTGCCGACTTCAGCCATCCGTTTACCATACCGGTTGCGGAGGGAGAAAGTAACAGGGTGAAGATTGAAGCAACAACCGCCCATGACATAAAGTGGGGCAGATATATAATTGTCTGAAGGGTTTTCTTTGCAAAAAGATTGCCCATTTCATTCAAGAAGACTGATACAATTACTGATGTAAAGGTTGTAATTATCAGCTTCGTAACGCTCAAAATTAAAGTGTTTTTAAACGAATTCCAGAATGCAGCTGTCTGAAACATATTCTGGAAGTGCTTTAAGCCTACGAATACCTTATCTCCTACAGGCTTGTAATCATACAGCGAATACCGGATGCCCAGCATAGGCCAATAGTAAACAATTAAAACAAATACGAATACAGGGAGAAACATTAAATAATAACCACGGTTATTCCAGATACGGAGACCTAACGGTTTGTGGCGAACTTCTACGCCGGTAGATGTAATGACTTTCTTCTTGCTCATACCGTCCTCTTCCTTTCCTTACTTCCTCATAGTAATATCTTTCATTGTTGGTCGGGTTTAGACGACCATGGCAGTTTAATAAAAGTGTCCCGCCCGTCCGGACAAGTCCTCGGGCGGGACAAGCTTTATGACACGATTATTTATCGTGTTTAATTCATTTTACTGAGCGTTTAACTGCTCAAGAGCCTCGTCAATATATGCGCCAACTGCTGCTACATACTCTTCCATAGCCTGATCAACAGTTATCGAGTTGTCAGTTCTTACAACCTTTGAGATAGCCTCGGTACGAGCCGAGATAATCTCACCTGAATACTCTGTCCATGCATCGCATGAAGGAGATACAGGAGCATCTACACAGTTGTCTGTGAAGAACTCATTACCTACAACAGCAAGCTCAGAGGTATCTGTGTATCCGTTGGTAAGAGGAGATACTACAAGAGCGGGATCCATTGCGTTCTTCTTCCATACGGAGTTAGAATCGTTAGGAGACTGCTTAAGGTGGAACTCACCCTCTTCATAGCTGTAGGTCGTCGCGCTGTCGGTTCCGGGATTGGTTGTGAACTCCTCAGCGTGGATTGACCAATGAACATCCTCAGCGCCATAGGTCCAGAGAGTCTGAACAACATCGCCGTCCATCATTGTGTCGATGAATGCGTCAAAGATAGCCTGCTCACGGGAATCATCTCCGTCACCATCATCAATGATAACCCATACAGGAGCCTCTCTGTTAAGATAAGCGCCAACCTCCTCGATAGGAGCAAGCTGCGCAAGCTCGGCATCAACACCATTCTTAATAAAATTGTCAGTAAGAGTCTGATACCAGGTACCTGCCCAATATGTGAATGCACCTTCTGAACCGGTCTGGTCATTTGAGAACCACTTCTCACGCGCAATCTTGGTAGATGCGGTAAGAGTATCGGGGTCGATTGCGCCGTCAGCTACACCCTGCTTAATTCTCTCAATTGCAGCCTTAGTCTCCTCTGTCTGGAAGCCATCATACCAAACTCCGTCATCATCCTGAACAAGTGAAGGATATGCATCCTGCCAGAACTCAGGGAGATAGTTAATCCAAGGAGCCTCACTTCCGATGTAGCCTGATGCGATAACACCATAGGTATCACCGTCAACACCGTTTCCGTCAGGGTCTCCGTTGTGGAATGCAAGAAGCATATTGTAGTAATCCTCAAATGTGGTAACATCATTGATGTCAATTCCCACAGCATCAAGCCATGTCTGCTTTACATATGTAACGCAGCCGTTACCGTATGCAGGAGCGAAGCCATAGAGATGACCCTCTGAATCCTTTAAGCCCTCATTGATTCCCGTCAGGTTCAGACGGTTCTGGAACTCAGCGTTGTCATAAGCGTCTGCCATATCCCAGAGGAGTCCGGTAGGAGCGTACTGCTTAAACATATCAGCACTCATAATCATTACGTCAGGAAGATCTCCGCTGACGAAAAGACGACCTACGGCATCTACGTAGCCTGAGTGGTCAAGCTGGGTAATATTAAGAGTAATGTCATGTCCAAGTATCTCACTTACCGCTGCCTCCCACTGCTCAACGAATTCAGCCTGTCCGTTATCCTCGGTAGCTGTCAGTGTACCGTTTACAACGCAGTTGATTTCGGTGAGGTTATAAGCTTCTGCTGTGTCTTCTGAGGAAGCTGCTGCAGAAGTTGATGTTGCTGCTGAAGTTGACTCAGATACAGCATCATCGCTGCTACCACATGCAGCCAGAGAAGCTACCATGGTAGAAGCTAAAAGTACAGATAATACTTTCTTCTTCATTTCTTTTTCTTTCCTCCCATTAAATATAGAATTAAAAGTATCAACCGGAACTTATGTCCCACGGTTTACTTATAATTTACCATTTTATCGCTTAAAAGGCAAGCAGTATTTTTTATTT
>JAJQGF010000210.1 GCA_021200695.1 Lachnospiraceae bacterium | reverse complement strand
CCATATCCTGAGATGGAACTGCCACCGGACCGCCATCCGAAGGCTTAAGCAGATTATTAGGTGACAGCAGCATAAATCTGCACTCTGCCTGGGCTTCAACCGACAGTGGAAGATGTACCGCCATCTGGTCTCCGTCAAAGTCTGCATTGAACGCCGTACATACAAGCGGATGAAGCTTTATAGCCTTACCTTCAACAAGTATAGGCTCAAATGCCTGAATTCCAAGTCTGTGAAGCGTAGGCGCACGGTTCAGCATTACAGGATGCTCTCTGATAACCTCCTCAAGCACATCCCACACCTGATTATCCCATCTTTCTACAAGCTTCTTGGCATTTTTAATATTCTGGCTGATTCCTCTTGCCACAAGCTCCTTCATAACAAACGGCTTGAACAGCTCAAGCGCCATTTCCTTAGGAAGACCGCACTGATAAATCTTAAGCTCAGGACCTACAACAATAACAGAGCGCCCGGAATAATCTACACGTTTACCCAGAAGATTCTGGCGGAAACGTCCGGATTTACCCTTAAGCATATCTGAAAGCGACTTAAGCGGTCTGTTGCCCGGACCGGTCACGGGTCTTCCACGTCTGCCATTGTCTATAAGTGCATCAACTGCCTCCTGAAGCATTCTTTTCTCATTGCGCACAATAATATCGGGTGCGCCCAACTCAAGAAGTCTCTTTAAGCGATTATTTCTGTTAATAATCCTTCTATATAAGTCATTTAAATCTGATGTGGCAAAACGTCCGCCGTCCAGCTGAACCATCGCACGAAGGTCGGGAGGAATAACTGGGAGAACATCAAGCACCATCCATTCAGGTCTGTTACCTGACTCGCGAAATGCTTCGACAACCTCAAGCCTTTTAATAATGCGCGCCCGCTTCTGTCCGCTTGATTCCTTTATCTCGGCCTTCAGCTCGGCCGAATCCTTTTCGAGGTCAATTGCCTCAAGAAGCTCTTTTATAGCCTCAGCTCCCATTCCTACACGGAATTTTGTGCCATAGGTCTCTCTTGCATCCTGATATTCCTTCTCGGAAAGTATCTGCTTATATTCGAGGGCTGAATCAGCGGCATCAAGCACAATGTATGATGCGAAATACAGAACCTTTTCCAAAACTCTCGGTGAAAGATCCAGAATAAGACCCATACGGCTGGGTATACCCTTGAAATACCAGATATGCGATACCGGCGCAGCAAGCTCAATATGCCCCATACGCTCTCTGCGGACGCTGGATTTGGTTACCTCAACTCCGCATCTGTCACAGACCACACCCTTATATCTAATCTTTTTGTACTTACCACAATGACATTCCCAATCCTTGCTTGGTCCGAATATCTTTTCGCAAAAAAGTCCGTCTCTCTCAGGCTTTAATGTTCTATAATTTATAGTCTCAGGCTTAAGCACCTCTCCATGAGACCACTCACGAATCTTTTCCGGTGAAGCAAGCCCAATCTTTATTGCATCAAATGTTATGGGCTGATAAGTTTCATTTGTTGT
The DNA here is from genome assembly GCA_021200695.1 of Lachnospiraceae bacterium. Lineage (GTDB taxonomy): Bacteria > Bacillota > Clostridia > Lachnospirales > Lachnospiraceae > Acetatifactor. The sequence continues at coordinate 3,436 of JAJQGF010000210.1, read as the reverse complement.
TTCTGACATCAATGGCACTCCCTTTCATTAATTTTGCAGTAAGCCGCGAGATTAATACTCGTCGCCGTCTGAATTATCATTAATTTCGTCAAGCATTTCCTCGTCCAGCGTCAAATCAGCATCCTCAATATCCTCGTCAACGCTTACAAGGTCTCCATCCTCCTGAAATTCCTGTGCCTGATATCCCATCTTTCCAAGGGAGTCATGACTCAGATTATCATCATACTTGCGGTCACCCTCTATTTCATAACGGTAATCCGTATCTCCGTAATCTATATTTTCCTTAAGCTCTACCTCTGTTCCGTTCTCACGCAACACTCTTACGTCCAGACCGAGCGCCTGCAGCTCCTTTAAAAGAACCTTAAAGGATTCAGGAATTCCGGGGTCGGGAATATTATCTCCCTTTATAATTGCCTCATAGGTTTTTACACGTCCCACAATGTCATCGGACTTTACGGTTAAAATCTCCTGAAGTGTGTATGATGCGCCATATGCCTCAAGAGCCCAAACCTCCATTTCTCCGAAACGCTGTCCGCCAAACTGTGCTTTACCACCCAATGGCTGCTGGGTAACGAGCGAATACGGTCCGGTTGAACGGGCATGAATCTTATCGTCTACCAGATGGTGCAGCTTAAGATAATGCATGTGTCCGATGGTTACGGGACTGTCAAAATATTCACCTGTCCGGCCATCTCTCAGGCGAACCTTTCCGTCGCGTGAAATAGGAACCCCCTTCCACACGCTCCTGTGTTCACGATTCTCTGAGAGATACTGCATAACCTCGGGTAAAAGCTCATCACTGTGCTTTCCAACAAAGGTATCGGCATTTTTGTCATACTTAACGCCATTTTTTTCAGCCTCAGCCTTTGCCTCTGCTTCGTCAAACGGAAGATTAACATAATCATTTGCCAAATCAAGCGTATCCATAATATCATTCTCGTTTGCGCCGTCAAACACCGGTGTTGCAACATTAAAGCCAAGAGCCTTTGCAGCAAGAGACAGGTGTATCTCAAGCACCTGACCGATGTTCATACGTGAGGGAACACCCAACGGATTAAGCACTATATCAAGCGGACGTCCGTTAGGCAGATAAGGCATGTCTTCCACAGGAAGCACACGCGAAACTACACCCTTGTTACCATGACGGCCTGCCATCTTATCACCCACAGAGATTTTTCTTTTCTGCGCAATATATATGCGGACTGCCTGATTTACTCCAGGCGCCAGCTCATCGCTGTTTTCCCGCGTAAACACTTTTGCATCCACAACAATACCATATTCACCGTGAGGAACCTTCAATGAGGTATCCCTTACCTCTCTGGCCTTTTCTCCGAAAATCGCCCTGAGAAGTCTCTCCTCGGCAGTAAGCTCTGTCTCTCCCTTAGGAGTAACTTTTCCGACAAGTATATCGCCTGCACGAACCTCAGCGCCAATACGGATTATTCCCCGGTCATCAAGGTCTTTTAACGCATCGTCTCCAACGCCTGGCACATCACGTGTTATTTCCTCAGGTCCAAGCTTTGTATCACGGGCTTCCGCCTCATACTCCTCCATATGGATTGAAGTATATACATCCTCCTGAACAAGTCTCTCGCTCAGAAGTACGGCATCCTCGTAATTGTATCCCTCCCAGGTCATAAAGCCTATAAGCGGGTTCTTGCCAAGTGCAAGCTCTCCATTGGATGTGGACGGGCCATCTGCAATAACCTGACCTGCCTCTACATGGTCGCCCTTAAATACAATGGGCTTCTGATTGTAACAGTTTGACTGATTGCTTCTGGAGAATTTTGTAAGCCTGTACTCAACCTTTTCTCCGTCGTCGCATGTCATCTTTATAAGCTTGGAGGATACATACGTTATATCTCCGGATTTTTTGGCGACAACGCATACTCCTGAGTCAACAGCTGCCTTTGGCTCCATTCCTGTACCAACAACCGGTGCCTCCGTCATCATAAGAGGTACCGCCTGACGCTGCATGTTTGAGCCCATCAGCGCACGGTTCGCGTCATCATTCTGAAGGAATGGTATCAGCGCTGTTGCTACTGAAAACACCATCCTGGGAGACACATCCATATAATCAAACATCGACTTGGGATATTCCTGCGTCTCCTCGCGATAACGTCCTGACACACTGTTTCTTACAAAATGACCATCCTCGTCAAGCTGTTCGCTTGCCTGGGCAACATGGTAGTTATCCTCCTCATCCGCTGTCATATATACTACTTCATCAGTTACACGCGGGTCTGCAGGATTCGATTTATCTATTTTACGGTACGGTGCCTCCACGAAGCCGTACTCATTTATTCTTGCATAGCTTGCAAGCGAGTTAATAAGACCTATATTAGGACCTTCAGGTGTCTCAATAGGACACATTCTTCCATAATGTGAATAATGTACGTCCCTGACTTCAAAGCCTGCACGGTCTCTTGAAAGGCCGCCGGGTCCCAAAGCGGAAAGACGTCTTTTATGTGTCAGTTCACCGAGAGGATTATTCTGGTCCATAAACTGCGATAGCTGTGATGAGCCAAAAAATTCCTTAACAGCTGCTGTCACGGGTTTTATATTTATAAGCGACTGCGGAGATATTTCTTCGGCGTCATGTGTAGTCATGCGCTCGCGTACAACACGCTCCATTCTTGACAGACCGATTCGGTACTGATTCTGAAGAAGCTCACCAACCGCACGAATACGTCTGTTGCCCAAATGGTCTATATCATCATCATTTCCAAGTCCATACTCCAGATGCATATTGTAATTTATGGAGGCTATGATATCCTCCTTTGTTATATGTTTAGGAATAAGCTCATGAACATTTTTCTTTAAAGCCTCTGCAAGAAGCTCAGGGTCATCGCCAAACTCCTCAAGAATCTGTGCAAGTACAGGGTAGTATACTCTTTCCTTAATTCCAAAATCCTTAGGGTTGCAGTCAACATAATGTGAAAGCTCAACCATCATATTGGAAAGCACCTTTACAGTTCTCTCTTCAGTCTGGATGTATACAAAGGGAACCGCCGAATCCTGAATAGTATCGGCAAGCTCTGCCGTAACCTTCTCTCCCGCTGAAGCAATTACCTCACCGGTAGCAGGGTCAACAACATCTGCTGCAAGCACCTGATGCCTTATACGGTTCCTCAGTGCAAGCTTCTTGTTAAATTTATATCTTCCAACTTTAGCCAAATCATATCTTCGGGGGTCAAAGAACATCGCATTAATAAGACTCTCTGCACTTTCTACACTGAGAGGCTCACCGGGACGTATTTTTTTATACAGCTCTAAAAGACCCTCCTGATAGTTCTCAGCAGTATCCTTCGTAAAGCTTGCTTCTATTTTGGGTTCATCGCCAAAAAGCTCACGAATCTCATCATTCGTGCCAACACCAAGTGCACGTATAAGTACGGTAATTGGAACCTTACGGGTTCTGTCAACACGTACATAG
>JAJQGF010000209.1 GCA_021200695.1 Lachnospiraceae bacterium | reverse complement strand
TCCTGTAAAAATTATTTAAGCCATGTAGTCAACTGTTCCGCCGTTTGCTTCCATCATCTCCGCGGCAATTCTGTCATTGCTGTCCATTTCCTCAAGCTCATCCGGTGAAAGCACTCCGTCAAGCCGAAGTCTTCGAACCCTTGAACCCCTCCGGGAGGTGTCCTCAGCATTCTGTCCGCCTCTCTGGTCCTGCTCAAGATTCTCCTCAAACTGATGAGGCTCAACAGTGACCTCAATTGCTTCAACTTTGACACCCTGCTCGGCAAGATTCTCTTTAAGCTGAAGCATCTGGCTCTCAAGGGCAGTCCTGACTGCTTCATTCTGTGTGACAAAATTAGCTGTTACCACTCCGCTGTCTGATGACAGCTGTACGCGTATCGTCCCCAGCGATTCCGGGTGAAGCTGCATTTCAAGGCTTGACATATCGGATTTAACCTGGATTTTCATGTAATCCATTATCTGCTGCATTATATCCTGAGTATCCACCGTCTCGCCTGCCGACTGCAATGTGTCTGCCGAGACAATATCCGTATTGTCATTCTGAAGATTCTGCAAAAACGGGCCGGCGCCCTGTGCCCCTTCGTTGGAATTTTCCCCGGAGCTTCTTTCTCCCAAATCTCTGCCTGCCTGCTCTGAAAGCTCTCTTGAGCTGTCAGCTCTCTCAAGCATTACATTTGCTCCGAGACCGCCATCCTCTTTCGCCGTAAAATTTTCCTCAGTCCTGACATCCGTCATTCTCTCATCGGTAATTTCCATGTCCGGATTGGAAGCAGAAATTTCCTGTGCCTGCACTGACACAGCCGCCTTAAGCTCATCAATGCTCATATCCGCAATACCGCTGTCTGAGGCAAGTATATTATTAAGCTCATTCATCACGGTTGAAAAATCCTGATACAGCGCCTCGTCCGTAAGAAGCTCTGACGGGCTCTCCGCCCCTGCCGCCTCAATAAGCACATCTCCAAGCTTACCGGCATCCAGCAAATCGACTGTTGTAAGACCCATGTCCTCAAGAAGTCCGTTAAGCTCCTCCTCTGATATCTCAAAGGTTTCCGTTATGGCATCTACAAGGCCTGAGACTGCGGTCATAAGTACCTCCATAGCTTCCTCAGTGTCGGCCATGGTATCCTTCTCCTCATTGTTTTCAACAGGCTCATCTGCATCAGAGCTTTCCTTCACTCTGTTGTCGCCGCCGTCCTGAACATTATCCGCATTGTCCGGCTCTCCAGCCTTAAGCTTATCGTCGTTCTCTGTCTCATGGGCATTTGTTTTTTTTGTGCTGTCAGATGAAAGCTCCTGTTCATTTTTGCCGGTGCGGCTGTCCCAGACGCTCTGGAAGCTTGCGCCTGCCGTCTGACCTGATGCTCTGGAGGCCGTTGCCGCAGTGACATTATTCAGCATGCTGTCAACACTTTTTACTCCTGCTGTTGTCATCTCTCTCCTCCTTTCTTTAAGATTTCCGCAGCCAAATGTGCGGATTTAAGAATATACAATATATTCCAGATAATATATCGGCAAATATCTCCATTAAATTAAGACTCCGGGTCCATTATTTTGGTGAGCATTGCCACAACCTCCGAATCCATTGCATCAAGAATTTTTGCTCTGTCCTCGGCATTCATTGCATTTAATATTTTTGCAACCAGACTTAAATTATCCGTCATCTCTTCAAAAGCAGCAGCCGCCTGCTTGGGCTTCATCTCAGAATATGTCTGGGCATAATCCTGAATTTCCTCGCTTTCCTGAAGCTGCGCTATTACCTGCTTATACAGATATTCTGCAGTCGTCGGGTCCATCTCCTCATAGTATTTCCTGTACTCCTCAGCGCCCGGACCGTTATCCGCATATACAACCTCCTCATAAAATTCGGTGCGGATTCTCTGAAACTCCACCTGCTTCTCCTCAAACTCCTCAAGGCGCTCAACCTCAGCGTTAAGCTCTTCTATCTGTTCATCCTTCGCGCTGTTCGAGATTTGTACCTGCTCAAGCTGAAGCTCAAGACTCTTTATCTGCGCAACTGCCTCCTCAAGACTGCTGTAGCCTTCATAGCTGTCAGGGTCACTTGTCATAGTCAGAGAGCTGCTCGGAAGTATTTTGTTTACCACCGGAACATTCTCAAGCAGAGGAGTCATAACGCTGCTTCCAAAGCCTCCTATGTCAAGCTTTATAATAATGCAGATGACCGCAATCCACAATATGACGATAAAAACCGTGGCAATAAAGGTTACAAAGCCGTTGCTTTCTGTATCCTCGTCAAGTGCATCCTCTCTCCTTGCAATCTCCTTCGCACGGCGTTTAGCCTCTTTCTTCTGCTCCCTCTGCTCTTTCTTTAATTGTTTTTTCTCATCCTGAATTTTCTTTTTTTCATTCAGGGCTTCCGCCTCTTCAGGAGTTCTCTCCTTAGCCATAGCTACCCCTTTCCTGCTCTCAGCCGCATTATATGCTGCATATTAAACCGACTGTCGTCTCTATTGCTTATTTTTTCTGCCATATGTATAGCTTGTAAGCTCATCTATGCTTTTTGATTCAGCTCTGTTTTCATCAATAAGAAACTGTTCAAATGCTTTCTCGCGAAGAGCCTCGTAGGTCTTTCTGTCTATCATAACCTCCCTGAGCTTCTGCCGCGCACGCTCTACATTCTTCTCCGCTCTGCGCACATTATCCTGCTGAAGCAGAAGCTTCTCCTCCGTCATTGAGGCAGCCTGCATATTATCTTCTATTTTGCCCAAATCAAGATGTCCCCTGAGCAGTGTTCTTGACTCAGCCTCCAGCTCAGCTTTTCTTTTCTCAAGGCGCGCAAGCTTTTTCTCCTCATCATTAAGGATGCCTGTCGCCGCAGAAAATTCCTGCTTCGCCTGTGTTTCCATTTTAAGTTTTATATCCAGAATACTCTGCAGGGAATATTGAAACTTTGACATTTACTGCCTCACTACTTTTTCTCAAAAAGCTTTTCAAGCATATTTACGCTTTCCTCAAAGGTATATCTGGCATCCACCTCCTGGCAGAGAAATTCATTGACCGCATCTATCTTTGATATGGCATAATCTATAGAGGGATTGCTTCCGCTCTTGTAAGCGCCTATATTTATCAGGTCTTCCGCTTCATTGTATGTAGCCATTACATTTTTCAGCTTGTTTGCAGCTGCCTTGTGCTCTTTATCCGCAATCTGGCTCATACACCTTGAAATGCTCTGTAATATATCAATTGCAGGATAATGGTTTTTATGCCCAAGCTTTCTGCTAAGCATTATGTGCCCGTCAAGTATGCTTCTTGCGGTATCGGTTATCGGCTCATTGAAATCATCGCCGTCCACCAGCACGGTGTAAAGACCCGTTATAGAGCCCTTTGATGCCCGTCCCGCACGCTCAAGAAGCTTCGGCATCTCAGAATATACGCTGGGCGGATAACCTCTTGTCACCGGCGGCTCGCCGCTTGCAAGGCCTATTTCCCGCTGTGCCATTGAAAAACGCGTCAGTGAATCCATCATCAGCAGCACATCCTTACCCTGGTCCCTGAAATACTCTGCAATGGCCGTGGCAGTCTTTGCCGCCTTGTTTCTTTCAAGCGCGGGTCTGTCGGACGTGGCTACCACAACAACCGAACGTCTCATTCCTTCCTCGCCCAGGTCTCTCTCTATAAATTCGCGCACCTCTCTGCCGCGCTCTCCGATAAGTGCAATTACATTAACGTCCGCTTTGGTATTGCGCGCAAACATGCCCATAAGAGTAGACTTTCCAACACCTGAGCCGGCAAAAATCCCTATTCTCTGTCCCTTGCCTACCGTCATAAGACCATCCACCGCCTTAACTCCAAGCGGAAGCACCTCGTCAATTATTGTGCGGCTCATGGGGGCAGGAGCCGCGGTATCAACCATATAGGCCCTTCCCTCGATAACAGTGCCGTCAACAGGCTTTCCCATGCCGTCCACGGTTTTGCCCAAAAGCTTATCGCTGACGCTTACCCTGAGTGGAAAGCCGGTGTTCTCAACAACACAGCCAAGACCGATGCCATCGGTGGAATCATAAGGCATGAGAAGCGTCTTTCTGTCTTTAAAGCCCACCACCTCCGCAAGAATTGGCGGAAGCTTTTCACCATCGTTCTCAGGCAATATTCTGCACAAATCACCGAGCTTTGCATCAGGTCCCGCCGATTCGATTGTAAGGCCGACAACATTTATCACCTTTCCAAGCTTACGGTAAAATGCGCCCTCTGTTATTCTTTTATATTTTTGAAAATTTATAGCCGCCTCGCTCAATAACTTCACCTACTACTGTTTTTCATAAGACAGAAGCTTAAGCTTCTGCGAAAGCTCCGAAAGCTGTGTTCCCAGACCACAGTCAAATATTCCTGCCTCCGTTTCAATGAAGCACTCATTTTGGTCAGTGTCATATCCTCAACAATCTCGACACTGCTGCCCGGAGAGACAAGCGCTGCCGTGAGCTGCTTCTTCTGCATGCTGACATAGGGATAATCCTCCCTGCTGACATGCACCAGAAAGCTTCTGTCCTCAACCTTATGCATTGTTGACTCTATCAGATATACCAGAATTTCTCTGTGTGACTGTAAATCCACATTAAAGATATGCTCATAAATACCGGTAAGGGTATCAATAAATTCAGGCTCAAGCTCAGCAATCCTTCTGTCATAATCCTTATTAAGCTCACGTCTGGTTCTGTCAAGCTCTCCCCTGATTAGCTCATTGTCTCTCTCCGCCTGCTTTCTGCCCTCCTCGTAGCCCTGAGTCTTCGCCTCATTATATATTTTATTGTGTTCTCTGTCGGCACGCTCATTCGCCTCTGCTACGATTTCCTCGGCTTTTTGTCTGGCTTCATCTATTATTTTCTGCGCAGCCATATCCGCCTGCGCCACCAGCTCCTCCGCTTCCTCACCGGCAGCCTTTATGACATTTCCGCCTTCGCCCTCAGTATCTGAAAACAAACCCTCTGTCTCAAGCTGCTCAGCCTGAAGCCCTGCAACAAAGCC
>JAJQGF010000088.1 GCA_021200695.1 Lachnospiraceae bacterium | reverse complement strand
AAAAGAATATATTGGAATGGATTTTGATGGTCTGAAAGATGCAATTATCAAAATACTCGGTGGAGAACATGTAAGTGTAAGAATAAGCACTTTCCAGAATGATATAACTTCATTTAAAAATAAAAATGATGTGTTAACGCTTCTAATACATTTCGGTTATCTGGCTTATGACTCAACGAAGAGAGAGGCATACATCCCAAACATTGAGGTAGCTGAAGCGTTTGAAGACGCTGTAAGCGGAACGGAGTGGGGAGTAATTGGAGAAGCATTATCTGATTCAGAAAGACTGATTAATGCAACTCTTGCAGAAGATGCAGAAGCTGTTGCTGATGCATTGGAGGAAGTACACAGTTCGGTATCTTCGGCATTAAGTTATAATAATGAAGCATCGCTTAGTTGTGCAATTACTATAGCGTATTATACAGCAAAACGGTATTACAACATTATCAGAGAACTACCTGCCGGTAAGGGATTTGCAGACCTTGCATTTCTACCGCGAAAAGGTACAGATAAACCGGCAATGATAATTGAGTTAAAGTATGATAAAGATGCGGAAACTGCAATCAAACAGATTCATGAAAACCGTTATGACGGCGATTTAAAAAAGTATTATGGAAATTTGCTCCTTGTAGGAATTAACTACGACAAAAATGCAAAAGGCTCAGGTGCTAAGAAACACAGCTGTGTGATTGAGAGGGTGTAGAGGTGAATGATTTGCTAATATCTGTCACAAAATAAAATAATGCAAACGGTTCAGGTGCTAAGAAACACAGTTGTGTGATTGAAAGGGTGGGTGATGCAGGAAAATGCCTAAGAAAATATTGCATAGGTGGGATGAATGGATATACGAAAAAGAACAGTGCAGGGAACATCGAAATTGTACGCGTCCCGACTGCAGTTACTGCTATGAAGAAAGAGAAATGCACAGCTTTTCTGAATGGATTTATGTGCAAAGAGATTCTTGTAAGCAGATGAGAAGGTGCTCCGTATGTTCAAAAATTGAGAAACGTATTCAAGACCACGAATTTGCCATAGATGTGGTTACGCGGAATATGATGTACGCCACGCGGAGCGGGAGAAGAGAGTCCGCGATTATGAGTGCATAATTGAATGGAGTTGTCCTGTTTGTGGAGATATAAAAATCGAACAGGGAGAGCATCAGTGGTTCGGTGAAATGGAATATTGTAAATGTGCAGAAAAAGCGGTGCGGCTATATAAGGACAGAAACAATTACAGAAAATGATAGAACAGCAACAGGCAGAAGTAGTAGGAAACGATACTTTTGCGGTAGGGTATTTTGAAAAAAAGTGCGGAAATTGAACGTCTGAACAGAAAGATAAAATTTGTGAATAGTAAAAAAGAGACAAATGATATAAACTCAATTGGACGGTACTGCACATGCTGTGGTAGAGTGGAATACCTTGGACTGATGGAAAACCGGGTGTCAATAAAAGGATTTTTGTCGCATGCACATAAGGATAAAGAAACAGCCGACCGGATAGATGACATATTGAGAAAGAACGGGCTCATTCAGATTTATCAGAGCATTGTGGATAATATATGGGAATTCATGAATATGGTTACGAAACAGAAGTATTTGCGGATAAATGAGGTGGGAGATCTCGACGAGTTGGATATGAGACAGGTTGTAGAGAAAATCAAGGAGATAGAAAAAAGGCTCAGAATCCTTGGAATGTTGATTTGTAACTGATGAACTGCCATTGGAAGGAGGTGTTGTGATAAGTGAAACCTAAAAAGAATCATTCTCTTAAGATAGCCATGCTGGGGCATAAGACAATTCCGGCTATGGACTCTTCCCGCGGCGGCATCGAAGTTGTGGTAGAGGAATTGGCACCGAGATTGGTAGAGATGGGTTGTGAGGTTACCTGCTATAACCGAACGGGCTGTGATAATGGTGGGCTGAAAGAGTACAAGGGTGTGAAGTTAATTCCTGTACCGACTTTCAAATGCAAGGGACTAGCAGCGATAACGAGTAGTTTTTTCGCAGCAATCAAGGCGACATTCGGTCATTATGATGTGATTCATTTTCATGCCGAAGGACCATGCTTCTGGATATGGATACCGGCGATTTTTTGTAAAAAACGATGTTGCGTGGCAACGATTCATGGCATTGACCATTATCGAGAGAAGTGGCATGCGGGATTAGGTTCACACTGCATAAAAATCGGAGAGAAGATGGCTGTTAAATATGCATCTGAAATTATTGTTCTCAGCAAGGGTGTGCAAGAGTATTTTCGGGAGGTTTACGGTAGAGAAACTGTGTTCATTCCAAATGGGGTGAGTCGACCAAAGGTGAGAAAAGCTAAGGAAATTACAGAAAAATTTGGACTAGAAAAAGATGATTATATATTGTTTCTGGGGCGGATTGTTCCAGAGAAGGGTTTGAGATATTTAGTAGAAGCGTATGGTGGGCTGAAAACGGAGAAAAAATTAGTGATTGCCGGCGGCTCATCGGATACGGATGAGTTTACAGTAGAACTTAAGAAATTGGCTGGAGATGAGGTGATTTTCACAGGGTTCGTTGCAGGGAGACTGCGTGAGGAACTGTACAGCAATGCTTATGTGTATGTGCTACCTTCGGATTTGGAAGGAATGCCATTAAGTCTGCTTGAGGCTATGAGTTATGGAAACTGCTGTGTGGTATCGAATATCAGTGAGTGTACGGAGGTTGTGGAGGATAGGGCAGTGGTATTTAAAAAGGGTGATTTATCTGATTTGGAAAAAAAAATGCAGATGTTGTGTGATAACAGCGAATTAGTTGATAAATATAAAAGAGAATCTGCAGATTATATTTGCAGTAAGTATAGTTGGGAAGATGTGACTAAAAAAACCTTGGAGCTTTATAGAGAAATTTGAATTGGAAAAGCTTAAACAACTTCTTATTAAGTATAAAAATATAGGATGGATATCGACAACTTGTAAAAGCTTTCCTACTAATATATTAGCTTATCATGGTTATTACTTTGTTTGGAAAATTAAAAGGGTTATTTTTGGTAATATACCTATTATATATAAAATTAAAAAATTTTATAAAAAATAATTATAGCTTTAGGGTGATAATATATGAAAATTTTAATGATTAATAAATTTTTACATCCAAATGGTGGTTCAGAGACATATATATTTAAATTGGGTGAAGTGTTGAAAGCTCGTGGTCACGAGGTTCAATACTTTGGAATGGAGCATGAGGGACGCTGTGTGGGTAATGCTGTGAATGCGTATACCTCTGATATGGATTTTCACGGAGGCGGTAGGCTGTCAAAACTGACATATCCAATTAAAACAATTTATTCATCAGAGGCAAGAAAAAAGATACGAATCGTGCTTGAGGACTTTGAGCCTGATGTTTGCCATCTGAATAATTTTAATTATCAGTTGACTCCATCCATTATTTTGGAAATAAAAAAATGGGAAAGGGAAACAAAGCATAAAGTAAGGATTGTAGCTACAGCTCATGATTATCAGCTAATATGCCCAAATCATCAGCTTAATAATCCAAATACACATGAAAACTGCGAGAAATGTTTAGGCGGCAGTTATATAAATTGTATAAAAGGGAAATGCATACACGGAAGCACCGCAAAATCCATTATAGGCACATTGGAAGCTTCATTCTGGAAAGCGAAAGGTGTTTATAAGCATATTGACATAATAATATGTTGTTCAAATTTTCTTAAAACTAAAATGGATACAAACCCTGTTTTTGCAGGTAAAACTGTTGCAATCCATAATTTTACGGAACGCACAGTATGGAGAGAAGTTGAGAAAGAAGATTACTGCTTATACTTTGGCAGGTATTCGGAGGAAAAGGGAGTTAAGGTTCTAATTGAGGCATGTAAGAAATTACCTGAAATAAAATTCATTTTTGCTGGCTCTGGCCCGTTTGAGGAAGATGTAAATAAAGTGCATAATATAACAAATGTAGGGTTTAAAACAGGGTCGGAGCTTGACGATTTGATTCGTAAGGCAAGATTTTCCATATGTCCGTCAGTAGTTCATGAAAATTGCCCGTTTTCGGTAATGGAAAGTCAGGAAAGAGGCACCCCGGTAGTTGGAGCAAAGGTGGGTGGCGTGCCAGAACTGATTGAGGATGGCGTGAACGGACGTCTTTTTGAAAGCGGAAATGTAGATGCACTTGCAGAACTGATTCGCGAATTATGGCATAATCCGGAATTGGTTAATTTTTATAGAGAACATTGCAGGAATTTAAACAGGGATGATTTAAAGAAATATGGCATGAAGCTTGAAAAACTGTATGCGGGGTATATGGGTTAAAAATATGGATAAACAAATTGTAGTTCAAAGATATAATAATTTGGACGGAATTCGTTCTCTTGCGGCAACAGGGATAATTTGTATGCATATCAGGGCAAATATAGGTTATAGTATTTCGGCAGAAGGTATTATGAATTATGTTATTAATAACCTAATTGCCGGAATGGGTTCTTTTGTCTCTCTTTTTTTTATCATCAGTGGTTTTTCAATGTGCTGTGGATATTATGACAGGATAAAAAATAATCAAATCAGTCTGAATAATTTTTATAGTAAACGATATTGGAAGATACTGCCTTTTTTTGCTTTGCTGGTTTTTATGGATTTAGCGGTGGAGGTTGCTTTTAACGGCGGTATTACGGCGGGAAGTATATTTGAGGCATTTGCCGATTTAACCTTAATGTTTGGGTTTTATACAACGTCGGGATTGAGCGTAATTGGTGTTGGATGGACTTTAGGCATCATTTTTGGGTTCTATATTTTGTTTCCTTTTTTCGTATTTTTAATCTGGAATAAGAAAAGGGCTTGGTTTAGCTTTGCATTGACACTTGCAATTACTTTGCTCTGCGACGAGTATTTTAAGTCGGGACAAACACTTGTTTTTAGCTGGATGTGCTATTTTGTGGCTGGTGGCTTGATTTATTTATATAAGGAAAAGATATGCAAGTTTATAAAAAATGCATTTATTGGCAT